>DASZVW010001070.1:0-5143 GCA_035546895.1 Polyangia bacterium | reverse complement strand
GGCAGGCACGACGGCGACGGGCGCCGGCGGCCAGGCGGGCGCCGGCGGGCCGGGCGGCGCGGGCGGCCAGGCCCCCACGAGCTACGCCATCCATTTCGGCCCCGTTCAAGTCGCGGCGGGCATTGAGGACACGCAGTGCGTGGTGGTCCGGCTGGGGAACAGCGCCGCCGTCCACGTCGGCCAGATCCACAACCAGGCCGGGCCCGCCGCCGTGCAGATGATCGTCTACACCTCGACGGACACCACCGAGCAGACGACGCCCTTCGACTGCACCCCGTTCTCCAGCGTCTTCACCCAGACGGGGATGACGCCGCTGACGATCACGCAGAACGCCGACGAGACGCTCACCTTCCCCGTCGGCGTCGGCGTCGCGCTCGGCGCCAACCAGATGATGCGGATCGAGCTGCACTACGCCAACCCGAGCGCGACCGACCCGATGACGGTCGAGGCCACCTCGACGCTGACCACCATCCCCGACGCCAGCTTCCAGTCGGCGGCCGCCTTCTTGGCGCTGGAGGACGTCGACGTCTCGCTCGCGCCCGGGGCCTCGCAGACGACGCTGGGGCCGGTGTTCGTCCCCTTCCCGGCCAACGTCGTGGGGGCGAAGTTCTTCGCGGTGACCGGCGAGGAGCACAAGTGGGGGACCTCGGCGCAGCTCTTCGCGGCCACGTCGCAGGTCGACCCGGGGACCTCCATCTACCTCGACACCACCTGGAACACGCCGCCGCTGACGCCGCTGCAGCCGGCGCTGACGGCCGCCGCGGGCGGCGGGTTCAACCTGCAGTGCAACTGGCACAGCCAGGCGACGGCCTTCGTCACCTACGGCCAGGCGTCGACCGACGAGCTCTGCCTGTTCGTCGCCTACTACTACCCGAGCCAGGGGCCGCAGGTCTGCGTCCACACCGACCAGACCGGCAGCGCCGTCGACGTCTGCTGCCCCGGCGGTTCGAGCTGCGGCACGCTCGCCAACTGAACGCTCGGATTGACACGCCGCAAGGGCCTGCCCAGACTGACGGCTCCGGAGGAGCAATGGACGAGAGCGTGACGCGGGTGCGGGAGATGCTGGGCCTTCGCCGCCTGCCGATCAAGATCGGGTTCCTGGATGGCCTGCCGGCGCGGCTGCCGCGCTGGGCGGACGGTCCGGTCGCCGCGGGCTGCGTGTTCTGGGACGCCGCGATGGAAGGGAAGAGCTTCTACACGATCGCGGCCGACCACTGGAACTGCGCCGTCGGCAGCCAGGTCCTGCAGATCAAGCTGCCGGCCGACCGCGCGCGCGAGCTCGACAACACGCTGGAGTTCATGATCGAGACCCGCTACACCGATCCCGCCGAGGCCGCCGGTCTCTCCACGCTGGACGGCGAGCCCAAGGCGGTGGCCTACGCGCCGGCTTCGAGCGACGCCTTCGCGGCCGACGTGATCCTGCTGGCCGCCGCCCCGGGCGCGCTGGCCCAGATCCACGACGCCGCCCGCCGCGCCGACCTGGCCGGCGAGGGGATGGGGACCGTCGGCCGCCCGAGCTGCGCCATCCTCCCCGAGGCGATGAAGAGCGGCGCGATGTCGCTGGCCTTCGGCTGCAAGAGCAACCGCGTCTTCACCAAGATCGGCGACGACGAGGCCTACGTGGCGATCCCGGCCGCGCGCTGGGACGACTTCGCCGCGAAGCTGTTCGAGGTCGTCCGCGCGAACCTCACGATGGGGACCTACTTCCAGGCCCACGCGGCGAAGTTCGCGGGGAAGTGAGCGGATCCAGCGCGCGTTCGCCTTCGATCATCGCGCGCGAAGGTCGGATTCCGGTTGGTGGGCTGAGCGATCTCGGTCACTTTTCGCGGAGTTCCGGGTTACGTCGCCGGAACGTCGTCGCCGGTTTCGTGCTCGGTCCGTAGCGCTCGGGCGCGCGCGATGGCCCGCGCGGCGGGTACGGCACTTGCTGTCTCTCCCGACCCGGGAGAAGCGACTATGAAAGCATTGGCTTGGGGGGCGGGGGTGGTGGCGGTGGCTTCGGTCTGGACCGGCGGCTGTTCGAAGGGGGGCGGCTCGGCGGCGGTGCTGGACGGGTCGGCCATCCGGCCGTCGGGGCCGGGCGACTCGGGCGACGCCGCGAACGGGAGCCAGCTGGTCAGCGACGCCGGTGGGAGCCCGATCCTCTGTTCGGATCTGTTCGACCAGACGGTCGTCCCGGCGTATTCGATCGACATCAGCGCCGACAACTGGGCGAAGCTGACGGCCGACTTCAACGACCTCCAGGACGTGCTGGCGGGAAATCCGCCGGAGACCTACTACCCGGTCACCTTTCACTACGGGGCGGAGACCGTGACCGACGCGGCGATCAAGCTGCGCGGGAAGTCGTCGTGGGTGAACACGGTCCTCCACGACGCCAACCCCAAGATGCAGTTCGACGTGTCGTTCGATCAGATCGACAGCAAGGGGAAGTTCCACGGCGTCTCGAGCATTCACCTGTCGATGCCGCGCGACGATTGGACCTTCATCAACAACCGCATCGGCGACAACTGGCTGCGCAAGATCGGGCAGCCGGCGCCGTGCGCGAACAACGCGACCTTCACCGTCAACGGCGCCTACTACGGGCTCTACGTCGCCGAAGGGAGCGTGGGGAAGTCGCTGCTCGAGCAGTATTTCCCGGGCAACTCGGCGGGCGACCTCTTCAAGGGGGGGACGCAGGCGGAGACCAACACCGCGAGCCCGAACTGGGCGCGGCTCGACGCCCTCAACGCCGCCGCCGACATCGCGACGCTCTCGACGCTGGTCGACGTCCCGCACACGGTGCTCGACTGGGCGGCGGAGGCGGTCGTCGAGGACTGCGACGGCTACTACGGCGGCGCGCACAACTACTACATCTACGACCAGGGGGCGCCGGGCTGGGTCTGGATCACCGACCACACCGACTCGGCGCTGGAGTGGGCCGAGATCTTCACCGGCGTGTCGTACAAGGAGCACCCGATCTACTGGTGGGCCGGTCGCGTGGCGCCCGACAAGCCGGGCACCGACTACCTGCTCGTCATGAACGACCCGGCCGCGCGCCAGCAGTACGTCAACGCCGTCGCCACCCAGGTCGCCAAGTGGGACCCGGACGAGATCGCCGGCTGGATCGCCGCCTGGACCCCGCAGATCGCCGGCGCGCTGGCGGCCGACCCGCACAAGTGGGCGACCGTCGCCCAGGCGCAGATGGCGGTGGCGTCGCTCGAGGACATGGTCAAGAACCGTCCGCAGTACCTGCAGAGCTTCGTCGCCTGCGAGCAGGGGAGCCCGGCCGACGCCACCGACGCCGACGGCGACGGCGTCCCCTGGTGCAACGACTGCGACGACGGCAACGCCGCCGTCCACCCGGGCGCGCCGGAGATCTGCGGCAACCACGTCGACGACAACTGCAACGGCGTCGTCGACGAGAACTGCCCGGGCGAGCCCCCCGGCTACCCGGGCCAGCCCGACGGCGGCGCCACGGACGCCGGCAACGCGGACGGCGGAGCCAGGGGGTAGGCCGGCGACTATCCGGCCGCCCAGCTTTCGCGGCGGAGCCCCGGTATCCGACGGAGCTCTCGATCGTTGTTGGTCACCAGGGTCAGCGAGCGCGCGACGGCTTGCGCCGCGATCAGGGTGTCGAGAGGGCCGACGCGCGTGCCGGCGCGCTCGAGCTTCGCCCTGACCTCCGCGTAGACGACCGCGTCGGCGGAGGTGAATTCGAGTATCGACAGCGGGCGCAAGAAGTTCTCCAGGAGGGCGGTCGTCGTCGCCGGCGCGGCGCTCTTGGCGGCGCCCGTGCGCAGCTCGGCCTCGGTGACGACGCTCAGCGCGACATCGACCGGCCGCTCGGCCAGCAGCCGGCGGAGCACGGCCTGATCTTCCGCAAGCCGGGCCACGCGCGCGTAGACTCCCGCCATGGAGCGCCCCGTCCTCTCCGCCGAGGCCGTCAAGGCCGCCGCGCGCGATTGCCAGTTCGCGCTCGTCGGGCTGGCGCCGGCGGAGGCGCTCGATCCGGCGCCGCTGACGTCGTGGCTGGCGGCCGGGTACGCGGCCGACATGGACTGGATGGGGCGGCGGCTGGACGAGCGGCTCGATCCGGGGGTGGTGCTGCCGGGGGCGCGCACGGTGATCGCGCTGGCGATCCCCTATCACCGGCCCGCGGACGAGCCGGCGTCGCCGATCGCCCGCTACGCGCGCGGGCGCGACTACCACTACGCGCACCGCGACCGGATGAAGGCGCTGCGCAAGCGGCTCTTGGCGCTCGACCCGGGCGTGGAGACCTACGCGGCCGTCGACACCGGCGTGGTGATGGAGAAGGTGTGGGCCGAGCGGGCGGGGCTGGGGTGGATCGGGAAGAACGGGCTGCTCATCAACCCCAGGCTGGGGTCGTGGCTGACGCTGTCGGTGATGTTCGTCGACCGCGCCGTCGACGCCTACGACCGGCCGCACGATCGCCGCTGCGGCGCCTGCGCGCTCTGCCTGCAGGCCTGCCCGACGGAGGCGTTCGCGGCGCCGGGGGTGGTCGACGCGCGCCGATGTCTGTCGTACCAGTCGATCGAGAACCGCGGCGCCGTCCCCGAGCCGCTGCGCGCCGAGTTCCGCGAGCGGCTGTTCGGGTGCGACGTCTGCCAGGAGGTCTGCCCCTGGAACGTGCGCCCGCAGGTCGAGGGGGACGCGCGGTTCTCGCCGCGGCCGCTGGCGGCGCGGACGCCGGCGGAGATCGCCGCGCTGGCGCCGGAGGACTTCGAGCGGCTGGCGGCCGGGATGGCGGTGGCGCGCGCGCAGTACGACGGCCTCCGCCGCAACGCCCTCTACGCCATCGGCGGCGCGCGCGAGCGGGCGGCGCGCGCCGTCGTCGAGCGGCTCTGCGACGACCCGGCGGAGGTGGTCGCCGACGCCGCCCGCTGGGCGCGCGCGCGGCTGGCGCCGGAGCCCGGTGACGGCTCGACGTAGTCCGGCGCCGGCGGTCAGCGCAGCGCGGCCGCCAGCGTCTGCGGGCGCGGCAGGTCGATCGCCTCGCCGAGCTTCGGCAGCGCCAGCCGGCGCAGCTCGCCGCCCGCGAGCGCCAGAAAGACCAGCGACGGATGGTCGAGCGGCGCCGTGAACTGAAATGAGACGCGCGTCGGCCGGCCGCCGCGATCGTCGAGGACGGTGGCGGTCATGTACG
>DASZVW010001069.1:0-3367 GCA_035546895.1 Polyangia bacterium | reverse complement strand
GCCGGCGGCGCCGCGGGCGCGACCGGCACCGGCGGCGCCGCGGGGCACGGCGGATCGGGCGGCGGCGCGACCGGCACCGGTGGAATCGGAACGGGCGGTTCGGGCACCGGCGGCAGCGGCACCGGCGGTTCGGGGACGGGCACCGGCGGCACCGGCACCGGCGCGGGCGGCTCCTCCGACGCCGGCGCTTGCCCGACGGTCTGCGCGGTCGGCGCCCACCGCTGCGCGGGCGGCCTGCTCGAGAGCTGCATGCTGATGAACGGCTGCCCCGCCTGGACCGCCGGCACGAGCTGCGGCAGCCACGCCACCTGCACCGAGAACGGCGCCGGCACCGACGCCTCCTGCGTCTGCGGCGCGGCCCCGGCCGGCTGCAACGGCCAGGTCGGCTCGTACTGCAGCAGCGACGGGCTGACACTCGAGACCTGCCTCTCGGACAACGGCTGCCTCTACCTGCAGAGCCCCGCCACCACCTGCCCGGGCGGCAAGCCCTGCACGGCCGCCGGCGGCACGGCGAGCTGCTCGTGCCCCTCGCCGCCCGCCGCCTGCATGGGCGTCACCGGGCCGACCTGCAGCGGGACCACCGCCTTCGTCACCTGCAGCCGCGACTCCAGCACGCAGTGCCTGGTGATCGGCACGCAGTCGACGTCGTGCAAGGGGGCGCAGCAGTGCACCGGCGTGGCCGGCAGCGCCGCCTGCGCCTGCCCCGCGGCGCCGACGGTCTGCCAGGGGTTCACCAGCGGGACCGTCTGCAGCGGCAACAGCGTCTACAGCTGCACGACCGACGCCGGCGGCTGTGTGAGCGCCACGCTGGCCGCGAGCTGCGACGCCGGCAAGCCCTGCGGCGGGACGGCCGGGAGCGCCGCCTGCACCTGCCAGAACCCCGCCAGCCCCAGCGACTGCCCCACCAGCGAGGACAACGGCAGCTATTGCTCGGGGACCACGCAGGTCAAGTGCACCACCAACAGCGACGGCTGCACGACGGTGGCCAAGACCGCCTGCCCGACCACCGGCGCCTGCGTCCACGCCTACCCCTCGGCGATCTGCGTCTCCGAGACCGACACCGGCTGGCCGACCGACACCGGCTCGGGGATCGAGACCTCCGCCACCGGCTATCTCTCCGGCGTCGCGGTGACGGTGAGCGCGACCTCGACGCTCCGCCGCTTCGGGATCGTCTCCCACACGGGCGGCGTGCAGGTCATCATGGCCCTCTACGCCAGCGACGCCAGCGGCAACCCCACCACCCGCGTCGCCTCCATCGGCGCCTCCACGCTCGCGGTGGGCACCAACGAGTTCAACGCCGTGCCCGCCGGCGTGACGCTGACCGCGAACACCACCTACTGGATCATGGTCGCGACCAGCGCCAGCGCCACCATCGGCGGCGGCGCCTCGCAGAGCGTGACGCTCCAATACAGCAGCTACATCTTCGGCAACCCGCTCCCCTCGTCCTGGCCGACGACGTCCTCGCAGAGCCCCATCAACCCGCCCCCCACCTATTACATCGTCGCGCTTCCGCAATAGCTCGATCGCCGCCGTCGCCCGACGGCGCGACAACCGCCCACGTAGGAGGATCTGATGAGGAACGGGAGGAGAACCGCTCTCGCCGCGGCGCTGGCCGCGCTGGTCGGCCTCGGCGGCACCGCCGCGACGGCGCAGGTCTGTTTCCCGCCCGCGGGCGGGGTCCCCGGCGAGGGGGGCGGCGGTCCGCCCGACTGGTGGGACGCGGGCGCGGCGCCGGTCGGAACCGCGACCAGCTCGTTCCTCGACGACCCGCGCTGGCGCGGCGCCGCCAGCGACGACGACCTGGAGTACGAGCGGTTCCGGGTGATCGTCGACCACGAGGCGACGGCCGACTACCTGGTCATGTCCTGGGAGGTGAACGCCGACGCCACCGGCGCGGGCGACGATCTCTACTTCGGGCTCTGGGACGACACCGCGGGGGCCGGCAACGTCTACCGCCTGACCCGCAACACCGCCACCCAGACGGCCGTGGCGGGCGCCAACTTCGGCACCGACAACGCCTACGCCGGGCGGATCTTCAAGAGCGCCGGCGCGCTCGGCGCGGTCACCTGGTCGGGGACCGAGCCCGGCCCCCCCTACCCGCTCCCGGCCTGGCTGACCAACGACGCGCGCGTCGACGTCAGCTGCGCCTCGCCCCCCTCGACCGGCTGCGACCGCTGGGCGTTCCGGGTGCGGGCGCCGATCGATCCGGCGGCCAACACCGGCGACGCCACGCCGACCGGCCTCAAGATCACCAAGAGCGGCGCCGTCTACGGCACCTTCCGCTTCTGGTACGAGATCCAGGACAACAACAGCATCGGGACCGTGAGCGAGTACGCGATGCCCGCCGGCCTCTCGACCGCCACCGAGACGGGGGGAATCCCGCCGATTCAATTTCCCGACCCCAGCGGCTGGAAGCAGGCCAAGATCGGCTCGGGCGCCGGCTGCGACGGCGACATCCTGTTCGAGCCCGGCGAGGTCTACGTCAACAGCGTCGGATCGACGACGCTGAACCTGACGTCGAACACCTTCCACGCGACGCCGCTCAACCACGTCCCCGTGGCCACCCGGCCGTCGATCCCCGACGCCGCGCTGACGGCGCGGTTCCGGATCGCCAACTGGGGCTCGGCCGGGCTCAACTCGCCCGCCTGGCTCGACACCTGCACCTCCTCGGGCGGCGCCGGCAGCATCGCCAGCGGCAGCCCCTTCGATCTGTCGTGCACCTGGAGCGGGTTCGACTCCTGCCCCTACAAGCCGGCGGGCGACGCCTGCGGCGCCGAGGCCGGGACCAAGGATCCCCACCAGTGCGTGCTGGTCGACCTCGGCCTGCCGTCGGGGAGCGTCGACCACTTCTTCTTCTCGCCGCAGAGCGTGTTCCAGAACATGAACTTCGACGTGAACTCCAAGCTGGTGCGCCACGCGGCCGTCGACATCCGCGGCCTCGGCGCGGCGCCGGGCGGCGGGGCCACCCGCGACGTCTACCTCTACGTCCACACGCGGAACATGCCGGCCCGGATCCCGGCGGAGCCCCCGCCGCCGCCCCCGGCCACCAACGACAACGGGCGCGGCAAGCCGATCGTGATCGCGCCGGCGCGCCAGCGCTTCCCCTTCCTGGAGCTGCCGGCCGAGGGACCGATCGGGACCAAGGAGTCGGCGCGCATCCAGGCCGCCGTGCAAGCGGGCAAGCTGACGTTCGCGCAGGTCGAGCAGCTGATGCCGACCTACGTCGTCTACGTCTGGACCGACAGCGGCAAGACGGTGAAGAGCGCCGGGGGACCGAAGAAGATGCTGCAGGCGCAGCCGTCGTTCGGCCTCTTCCTGGCCCATGACGGGACGCTCGACGGCTGGAAGCACGAGCTGGCGGCGGCCG
>DASZVW010001068.1:0-2260 GCA_035546895.1 Polyangia bacterium | reverse complement strand
TAGTTTGTGACGATGCCGGCGGTCGTCGAGCTGCTGATGTACGCCCGGCCGTCCGCCGCCACCGAGTCGAACCAGAGGTTTCCGTCAGGGCCCGAAACGATGCCGACAGACGAGACGTTCAGGTTGTTCGGATTGTCTCCCGCGGCCGTAATCGGAAAAAAGGTCGGCGTGCCCGCGATCGTGAGACGTCCCAGGGCACCATTCGGAACCCCGACGGTGTCCACCCCCGTCGTGAACCAGAGGTTTCCGTCTGAACCGGCGGCAATGTAAGTCGGGGCGGTTCCAGCGCCGACCGAATACTCTGTGAAACGGCTGGTGCATACGCCTGCCGCACAATAGGCGGTCGGAGCACACGCGACGGCGCATCCCGGCGCGCCGGCTGAACCACCGGAGCCGGCCACCCCACCCGAGGCGCCCGACCCCGCCGCGCCTCCCTGTCCGGGACCGGCGTCTTTTCCTCCGCCAGCGTATCCGCCTGTCGAACCCTCGTGGGAACCGGCCGCGCCCCCTGCCGCTCCGCTGGCTCCACCGTCCGCGTCGATCGGCCGCGTCGGGCAGCCGGCGCTACCGAGGACCAGTAGGAAAAGCCAGCCGATTGCGAGATGCCTGTTCATGGCCGCCAATATCGGCCGCCATCGTAATCGGTTGCTCGTCTGCCTTCCACGACAGCGCTCCTCCGCGAATCCAGACCGGACCATGGACCGTGGTAGCATGCGCCGCATGAAGATGTCCCCTTCGCTTCGTCTCGCTTCTCTCTTCTCGACCCTCACCCTTGCGGCCTGCGCAGGCAGCAGCAGCGGCGGTACAGGAGGCCAGGGAGGTATGGGCACCGGTGGCAGCACTGGGTCCGGCGGCGTCACAGGCACCGGAGGAGGTGCCACGGGGGGATCGACCGGGACCGGTGGTACTGGCACCGGTGGAGCAGCCACCGGCGGCGCTACAGGGACCGGCGGCAGTGGCACCGGTGGAGCAGCGACCGGCGGGGCGACGGGAACCGGCGGCGCGGCCGGCGCGGGTGGCTCGGCCACCGGCGGCGCGAACGGAACGGGCGGCAGCGGGACGGGTGGCAGCAGCGGGTTCACTCCATACGCCTGTCCGACTGGGACGAGCAGCCCGACTTCGTTCCCGGCCGGCAGCAGCGCGACTCGTATCGCCGGAGCACCGCCGTCGGACAGCTTCAATGGTAACGGCAATAGTTTCGAGAACATCGAAGGGCCCGTCTGGATCACGGACGCGCTCTACGTTTCGGAGTTCGGCTCGATGAGTACACCGCCTCCTTCGCGGATCCTCAAGATAGATGCCAGCGACAATGTCACTATCGCGTTCCCATCCGTTAGCGACACCGGCTCGAACGGGCTCGCCGTCGACAACAACGGCAACATCGTCAGCGCCAACCACGGCGCCGGCGGAATCGTCACCTTTACGCTCCCGGCGGGCACGGAGACCAAGCTCGTCACCATGTTCGGCGGGAAGCGGTTCAACTCGCCGAACGACCTCACCGTGGCGACCAACGGCAATATCTATTTCACCGATCCCTGCTGCTTCCAAGGGATGATGAGTCAGCCCAATCAGGGAGTCTACCTGCTGCCGGCCGGCGCCTCGGCGGCGATGGAGCTGGTTTCAAACCTCAACGGGCCGAACGGCATCACGCTGTCGCTCGATCAGAAGACGCTCTACGTGGACGACAACGGTGACGGCGTGCTCAAGTACCCGATCAATACGGACGGCACCATCGGGACGGGCACGACCTTCAACACCACCGACCTCGCCCACGAGAATACCGATGGAATGGCGATCGATTGCGCCGGTGACGTCTATGTCGTCCGCGTCAACGAACACGACATCATCGTGGTCAACCCATCTGGGACCACCATCGGTCACATCATGGGCATCCCGGGCGGCGGGCAGCTCACCAACGTCGCCTTCGGCGGAACCGACCACAAGACCCTCTACATCACGGCACAAGGCACGGGCACCGCACGCGGCGTCTTCAAGCTGCCGCTCACGATCCCCGGCATGCCCTACTGACCCGGGCGCCCGTCAGTTGGTGACGGGCGTGCGCTGGCACTTGTAGGCGCTCCAGGTGTAGCGGGGGCCGCCGTCGACCATCTCGAAGTCGGTGGCCTTGAGGGAGCGGAGCGACGAAGTCGCGATGACGTTCTGGACGCCGACGGCGGCGCTGATGAAGGGGTTGCCGCCGTCGGCCAGGAACATGCCGTAGGTCTGGAGCGCGCGTGCGACCGTGCGGGCGGCGTCGCTC
>DASZVW010001067.1:0-1883 GCA_035546895.1 Polyangia bacterium | reverse complement strand
CCGAACCGACCGGCAAGGAACGCAGACGACGCTGGTCGACGCGCACTCGCGTTGGCGACCGGTCGACGGGGGCGCGACGTGATAGCTTTCCCAGCGTGCGGGCCGCGACGTTGAGGACAGGGCTTTCAAACTGCTAGTCTCGTGTACGGACCGGCTTCATGGGTGACAGCTAGACCCAATGCCGTTCGGTTAAGCGCGCCGCTTCGGCACCGGGCGCTTGCGAGCGTAGTTGCTCATCTTGATCTTCACGGCCCTTGGGTAGCTGCGGGACGATCTTCGCGCCGGCAGCACGAGGCGGGTGAAGAGTTCGCGCATCGTTCGTAGTCGAGTTGGAATCGCGCCCGCGGATGCGATCGAGCACCAGACCCAAGTGTCGCAGACGAGGCGCATCGCAGATACGAAGCTGATCTGTTTGGGCTCGACGTCGAGGTCGTCAGCGGTTCTCTCCATCTCGAGCCTGATCAGGTTGTAGGCGAGCAGGATCCCCCATATCTCTTGTCCGACGCCTTCGACCGTTCGGCTTCGAATGGCCTCCTGACGGTCCAGCATCTCAGTCTTGATCTCGTCGAAGCCGAGCTCGAGCTCCCAGCGCTCGTGGTACAGCGTAGCTACTTCCTTCTTGGGGTATCGAGCTGCGTCCGTCAGTGACGTCAGGATCGTTTGCGGCCGGAAGCCCTTGCGCTGGTACTGGATCGCGCGCGCCGTATACGTCATCGGCAGTGACGGATCCAAGCTCCGCGCCTCAGCCGAGATTTTCAGCTCGACGAGGTCGTCTCCGGGCGCATTCGACTTCAGCACCGTCCACTTCGTCGTCGACTTCGCCCGCGTCATCCAGTGCCGGTTCTTGTTGCCGCGCGTAAGCGGCTCCAGGATTCCCGCTGCGAGAAAGCCCCGGTCCACGAGCACCAACGCATTCTCGGGCACCTCGCTCCACAGCGACGACGCCAACACGATCTCGCTGTCTTCGTAGCGACCGTATGCGGCCGCTGCCAAAAGGTGCGAACGCAAGGCCATCAGCGTCGCGAGCCGGACGATCGGGTATCCGCTGTCTCCGCTGCGTCCCTCGGCGCCGCCAAAATGAGCGCGATTCGGCGTCGAATCCGCCACTCTCAACGTCGAGCCGTCGACGCCGTACAGTGCGAGCCCGCGCCATTCGTGTCGTCGTGCGCTCGCGTGAGCCCACCGCTGCGCGCACATCTCGAACAGCCGCTCCAGCGGATCCGCGCCGACCCGTTCGCGCGCTTCGGCGACCGTGCTCGGGACGACCGTTCCCTTGGGTCCCGGTAGCACGAGGTTCAAACGGCCGACCAAGTCGTGGATCGGCCACTTCCTGAACATCGCCATCCCGATCACCAGCCACACCACCTGCTCGGCAGGCAGTCGCCTCCGCCTCACCGTCGCCGTGCCCGTCGCCTCCAGCGCTTCCCGGACCCACTCCGGGTCCACGTGCCGTCGAACGTCCGCGAACTGTGCTGCCTCGGTGAATGCGGCTACTGCCGCTAGATCCTCGTCGATTTTCACGATCTTCCTCGAAAGATCGCGACATCCTCACCCGCTCAGCTCACGAAGCAAGAACCCTTTTCTCCACAGAAAATCCCGATCGATTCCGATCTCTTACGCGCCTAACCGATCGGCATTGACACTAGCTCCGCGACTGGCTCCGACGATCCCCTACCTACTCGCGCTCGCCGCGGGCGCTCTCGGTGGCTGCGAGACGGCCGTGAAAGCCCAGGGGCCCACCTTCACGCTGTCGAGCCCCGATCTCGTCGGCGACACCTTCCCCGACAAGTTCGTCCTCAACGGCTTCGGCTGCACAGGTCAGAACGTCTCACCCGCGCTGCAGTGGACGAACGCCCCCTCGGGCACGAAGTCGTTCGCGCTCC
>DASZVW010001066.1:0-4079 GCA_035546895.1 Polyangia bacterium | reverse complement strand
GTTCCCGGCCGGGTCGAGCTTCGTCACCCCGACCGACGGTCTCCTCCACTGCTACTGGATCCACAACCAGCCGGCCGACTGGCAGAGCTCCGAGTCGACCTGCGTCGGCGAGGGGGGGACGCTGGCGACGATCCTCTCCGAGCCCGAGAACATGTTCGTCCTCGGCATCCTCCTGCAGGCGCGGTCGTTCATGAACAACGGCGTCTCGCTGGGGGCCACCGACGGCAGGCAGAGCGACGACAAGAGCGGGGTGGGGCAGTACGCTTGGGTGACGGGCGAGCCATGGGGCTACACCAACTGGCACATGGGCCAGCCGGACGGGTCGTGCGACTGCCAGGGGCCGCAGTGCGTGTGCGATCACTGGCTGGTGATGATCAACGACGGCAGCTGGTACGACCGGCCCGAGGCGACGCCGCGCCCCTACGTCTGCGAAGCCGTCGCCCGGTGAGGCGCGCGCTCTGCGGGGCGCTCCTCGCCGCGCTCGGCGCGGGCTGCAGCCAGCCGATCGCCTTCGACCCGCGCGCGATCGCCGCCCACCGCATGCTGGCGGGGGCGCCGCCGGGGTTCTTCCTGGGCGCGGCCACCTCCGCCTACCAGATCGAAGGCGGCAACCGGAACGACTGGACGGCCTGGGAGAAGGGGCGCTACCCGGACGGCGCGCCGCACGTCGCCGACGGGACGGACGCCTCGCGCGCCGCCGACTCCTGGAATCTCTGGCGCGCCGACCTGGCGGCGCTGCAGCTCCTCGGCGCCAACGTCTACCGGATGGGGATCGAGTGGAGCCGGCTGGAGCCGACCGAGGGGGCCTGGGACGAGGCGGCCGCCGCCCGCTACCGGGAGATGTTCGCCGCCCTGCGCGCCGCCCACATCACGCCGCTCGTCACCCTCTATCATTTCACGCTGCCGACCTGGGTGGCGGCGCGCGGCGGCTGGGAGTGGGCGGGCGCGCCGGCGGCGCTGGCGGCGTTCGCCGGGCGGGCCGGGGCGGCGTTCGGCGATCTCGTCGACTGGTGGTGCACCATCAACGAGCCCAACGTGCTGGTGGCCAAGAGCTACCTGGCGGCGCAGTGGCCTCCGGGCGTGCGCGACCCGCGGCGCGCGGCGCTGGTGCTGGCCGCGCTGATGCGCGCGCACGGGCTCATGACCGCCGCGCTGCGCGCGGGCGACCGCACCGACGCCGACGGCGACGGGCACGCCACCCGGATCGGGATCGCCCAGAACCTGCGCCTGTTCGACCCCTACTCGGCGAACCCCGTCGACGGGCTGGTGGCGGGCGCCGCGGACGGGTTCTACGACGAGTCGTTCCTCGACGCGGTCACGCTCGGCCGCGTCCGCGTCGTCCTGCCGCGCGTGATCGACATCGACGAGCCGTTCCCGCCGCTGGCCGGGAGCCTCGACTACCTGGGGATCAACTACTACACGCGCGAGCTGGTGGTCGGCGCGCTCCGCGGCCCGGAGGTCTACCGGCCCGCCGCGGCGCCCGATCGCCCGCGCAGCGATCTGGGCTGGGAGGTCTACCCCGAGGGGCTCTATCGCCTGCTCCGCCGCTACGCCCGGCGCGGCTGGCCGCTGCTGGTCAGCGAGAACGGCGTCGCCGACGGGCGCGACGTCCTGCGCGCCGACTTCCTGCGCGCGCACCTCTACGCCGTCGACCGCGCGCGCGCCGAGGGGGTCGACGTGATCGGCTACCTCTACTGGTCGCTCATCGACAACTTCGAGTGGTCGCACGGGGCGCGCGGGCACTTCGGCCTGTTCTCGATCGACTTCGACGACCCCAGCCTGACCCGCCGCCCCACCGCCGCGGTGGCGACGTTTCAGGAGGCGGCGCGCGAGCTGGGGACCCTGCGGTAGGCCGGCCGCGGGCGGGCGCGCGCCGCCGCGGGCGGGGGTCGCGCGCTTGACTCGGGCTAGTCGCTATGGTTGTGTGCCGGGGTCCCGGTGTCCTCTCGTGGGTCCCCGCGCGTTTTCTTGTCTTATCGCCTGGAAGTGAGGGCTGTCCGATGAAGCACGCAAGCCCCTTGGTTCTGTTCGTCTCCATTGGCCTCGCGGCGGGTTGCGCGGGCGTCAAGCAGAACCCCGGCTCGGGCAACGGCGGCTCTTCGGGCGTCACCACCGGGAGCGGCGGCAGCGGCGCGGGCGCCAGCACCGGCGCGGGCGGGACCATTCGCCCCACCACCTGCAACGGCCCCTGCGACGACTTCGGCGGCGGCCCGTTCGGCCCCGACGGCACCAGCGGCTCGGTCCCCCCGGGGGCGGGTCAGATCTTCGGCGGCAGCGGCAGCCCCAGCGGCGGCCCCTGCCTGTACGAGCCGCAAGACGGCACCCTGTTCCCCAACAACTGGCTGCGCCCGCGATTCAGCTGGACGGCCACCGGCGATCTCTACCAGCTCCGCGTGAGCGCCTCGGACCAGGCCGACGATCTGGTCGTCTACACGACCACGCCGACCTGGACGATGCCGGCCACCATGTGGCAGGCGCTGGGGCGGGACAGCGCCGGCCTGAGCTTCACGGTGACGATCAGCAGCTCCTCGGGCGGCGGCGCCCCCTCGGCGGGGACCACCAGCACCTTCACCGTCGCGCCGGTCGGCGCCGGCGGGAACCTGGTCTACTGGTCGCCGACCGGATCGACCAACGGCGGGATGGGGGTCAGCGGCGACACCTACCTCTCGGGCTTCGCGGTCGGCGACGACAGCGTGGCGCCGGTCCTCACCTGCGGGCCGGCCGGCCAGCCGTGCGACATCACCTCCAGCTACTGGGAGACCTACGACCAGGGGTTGAACCTCCGCCCGGTCTCCTGCATCGGGTGCCACACCTCGACGCCGGACGGCGACTTCATCTCGTTCAACGACTTCTACCCCTGGGGCGGGGTGCTCGCCTCCGGCCAGCCGAGCAGCAAGGGGATGGCCCCCATGTCGCCCATCCTGGGCGCCGGCGGCTACAAGGCGCTCATCCAGCCCTGGCTGGGGATCACCACCTACTCGCCGAACCACTGGGCCAACACCGACCACATCGTGGTGGCGCCGATCGGGACCAGCGGCATGGACACCGACCAGCAGCCCGGTCTGGCCTGGATCGACCTCGAGAACGGCACGCTGGTCACGCAGGGGCAGAACCCGTTCACCGTCCTCAAGGGGTCGGCCTGGAACTGGATCTACCAGCCGACGGGGGCCAACTACGCCGCGGCCCCCTCCTGGAGCAAGGCCCCGGGCCACGACTTCGTGGTCTTCACCATGACCAGCAAGGTCGTCTCCGGGCGCCTGGGGACGGGGACCGCCCACCTCTATCAGGTGCCGTACTCCAAGACCGCGCCGCAGACGGCGACGCCGGTCCCGGGCGACGGCTCGGCCGCCGCGTTCGCGCAGTACTACGGCACCCTGTCGGGCGACGACGCCTTCATCGTCTACGACCAGGTCCCCGCCGGCGTCGCCGCGTCGACGCACGCGGCGCCGAGCGGGTCCTGCTCCATGCCGCCGTGCACCTGGGACGGGATGTACATGCAGCCCCAGTCGGAGCTGTACGTGATCCCGACGGGCGGCGGCAGCGGTGTCCGGCTGGCGGCGAACGACCCCCCGAGCTGCCCGGGCCAGATGACGAGCCCCGGCGTCGACAACACCTGGGCCAAGTGGTCGCCGCAGGTGTCGACCGGGCCGGACGGCTCCACCTACTACTGGATCATCTTCTCTTCCTGGCGGCAGGGGCTGACCGATCCGACGACCGGGGACCCGATCGCCCAGCTGTTCATGACGGCGGTCGTCACCTCGGAGTTCGGGGTCCGAACCTACCCCGCCGTTTATCTCTGGAATCAGCCGGCGAACACCAGTAATTTCACGCCGGCTTGGGACGTCTTCAAGATTGGCAGCGTTGGCTAGGACGTCTCGTCGTCTCGTGATCGCGCAGCACCCGCAGCACCCGTAGTGAACCGAGTCCTGCAAGTGCAGTCGGTGGACTCTATCAACCTCCCCAGAAAGCCCATTCGATGATGCGAAAACCAGCCCCCTTCATCCTCAGCGGTCTCCTCTCGCTCTCGGCCTGGTCGCTCCCGGCCCTGGCGCAGGACAACACCAACGCGGCTCCCGCCG
>DASZVW010001065.1:0-2165 GCA_035546895.1 Polyangia bacterium | reverse complement strand
CGCCGTCGGAGCCGACCGACGACCTGGTGGTCTGCGCCGACACGCTGGACGCCGGGCCGGGCGACGACGTGCTGGTCGCCATCGGGCACGCCGCGCGGGTGGCGGTCAGCGAGAAGCTGCCGCCCGGGAGCAAGCCCAACGTCCCGATCGACGCCGCCGTGGTCGCCGTCGTCGACCGGGTGGAGATCGCCGGTGGCGCGAAGCCTTGACGACGATCGCCTGCGGCGCCTGGTCGCCGAGGTGACCCGCGAGGTGGCCGCCGAGGCGTCGGGCGGATCGGGGCCGCGGGCCGCGGAGACGCTGGCGCGGGCCGAGCTGTGCGCTTCGTGCGCGGAGGAGGCCAGGCGCCGAGGGCCGCGCGCGGTCATCACCACCACCGGCAAGAACCGGCGCGGCATCGTGGCCAAGATCGCCCAGGCGATCGCCGAGGCGGGCGGCGACATCGTCGACATCGCGCAGACGCTGGTGTCGGACTACTTCACCATGATCATCGTGGTCGACACCGCCGCGCTGGAGGTGCCGTTCGCCGACTTCAAGAAGCGGCTCACCGGGGCGGTGGCGGCGCTGGGCGCCGAGTGCCTGGTGATGCACGAAGAGATCGTGAACGCGCTCCAGCGCGTATAGTCGGCGCGTGGCGGCCAGGTTCGAAGCCTCCGAGGTGCGCGAGGTGCTGCGCATGATCGAGAGCGAGAGCCTCGACGTCCGCGCGGTCACGCTGGGGGTGTCGTTGCGCGACACCGCCGCCGAGTCGCTGGAGCGGACCGCGGCGCGCATCTACGAGAAGCTGATGCGGGTGGCGGCCCGGCTGGTCCCCACCACCGCCGCCGTGCAGGCCGACTTCGCGGTGCCGATCACCACCACCCGCCTCTCGGTCACGCCGATCGCGCTGGTCACCGAGGCGGCGCGCGCCCCGCGCGTCGTTCCGGCCGCGCTGGCGCTCGATCGCGCCGCGGGCGAGCTGGGGGTCGACTACGTGGGGGGCTTCTCGGCGCTGGTCGAGAAGGGGCTCACCCCCGGCGACCGGGCGCTGCTCGACTCGATCCCCGAGGCGCTGGCGGCGACCACCCGGGTCTGCTCGTCGGTGAACGTGGCCAGCACGCGGGCCGGCATCAACGGCGACGCCGTGCTGGAGATGGGGCGGGTGGTGAAGGCGACCGCCGAGGCGACGGCCGCCGCCGGCGGGATCGGCTGCGCGCGCCTGGTCACCTTCGCCAATATCCCCGACGACAACCCGTTCGTGGCCGGCGCGCTGCACGGCGTGGGCGAGGGGGAGTGCGTGGTCAACGTCGGCTGCTCGGGGCCCGGCGTGGTGCTCTCGGCGCTCAAGCGGCTGCGCGCCGCGGGCGAGCGCTACGACCTCTCGACCGTCGCGGAGACGATCAAGCGGATGGCCTTCAAGGTCACCCGCGCCGGCGAGCTGGTGGGGCGCGAGGTGGCGCGTCGCCTCGGCCCGGAGGTCCGCTTCGGCGTCGTCGACCTCTCGCTGGCGCCCACGCCGGCGGTCGGCGACTCGGTGGCCGAGATCCTCGAGGAGATGGGGGTCGACAAGGCGGGCGCGCCCGGCTCGGTGGCGGCGCTGGCGCTCCTCACCGACGCCGTGAAGAAGGGCGGGGTGATGGCCTCCTCCTCGGTGGGCGGGCTCTCGGGCGCCTTCATCCCGGTCAGCGAGGACGCCGGGATGGTGGCCGCCGCGCGCGCCGGCGCGCTGTCGCTCGACCGGCTGGAGAGCCTCTCCGCCGTCTGCTCGGTCGGGCTGGACATGGTGGCCGTCCCCGGCGACACCAGCGCCGAGACGCTGGCCGCCATCATCGCCGACGAGATCGCCATCGGCGTCTTCAACAACAAGGCGACCGGCGTCCGCATCATCCCCGTCCCCGGCAAGCAGGCCGGCGAGTCGGTGGTCTACGGCGGCCTGCTCGGCGAGGCCTACGTGCAGCCGGTCGGCCGCTTCGGCGCCGACCGCTTCGTCCGGCTGGGCGGCCGCATCCCGGCGCCGCTGCAGGCGCTGCGCAACTGATGCGGCGGTTCCCTCGACGTTGCCTGCTCGCCTTCGCGCTGGCCGCGCTGGCCTCGGCGCCCGCGCGCGCCGACAAGTCGCTCGCCGTCACCGTCGGGCCCTGGCGCTTCTTCGCCGGCGCGCCGCCCGCCGGCTGGACCGACCCCGC
>DASZVW010001064.1:0-1821 GCA_035546895.1 Polyangia bacterium | reverse complement strand
TGCAACTCGCTTGCCGGCGCGACGGAGGCGGGCGCCCGCGGTCGCACGCCGCGGACCCGTCGAAGGTTCAACGGACGCCGTCAGGCCCACATCGGCGGGCGCGTCGGATTCTGTACGTCCGCGCCGCCGGCCTACGGGCCGATCCGGTCGCAGACGCCCCCGGTGTCGACGCCGGTCTCGTCGAAGTCCATGCGGCCGTCGGCGCAGTAGTTCCCGTTGAAGGAGAGGCCCCGCTTCCAGTGCGCCGAGAGGACGTGCGCGTAGAACGCGTCGCTGTCGGGGCAGGTGGGCGCGCCGCAGGTGGTGGCGTCCGGATCGGTGGTGCAGTCGTCGACGAACGGGAACCAGGTCGTCGGGTCCGGGCCCCCCTGGCCGCACGCCGCCAGCGCCCCGATGGCGACGCCGTCGGGGCGGGCCACGTCGCGCAGCCCGAAGTAGAGCTGCGCCAGCCAGGCGTACATGAACACCGCCGAGCGGGCGCAGGCGTCGTTGACCGCCACCCAGGTGAACGTGCTCCCCCCGAAGGCCCCCTGCGCGATCCAGTTGGTGCCCGAGCAGGGGTTCATCGGGGGGACCAGGCCGCTGGCGGGATCCTGGTAGCCGGTTATGGCGAACACGAAGTCGGTGTCCCGATCGACGTCGGCCAGCCCCGCGGCCTCCAGCGCGGGCGGCTCGAGGAACAGGCCGGCCGAGAAGTTGGTGAACGCGGCGTCGACGGGGGCGAGGTCGTGGGTGTGGACGTCCAGGTTGACGTCGCCGCCGGTGAGCTGGAAGACCTGCGTGCGCAGCCCCGAGATGAGGTCGTTGGCGGCCGCGACGTCGGCGTCGCCGAGCGTCAGGGTGAAGCACTGCGACTGCGCGGCGCTCCCCACCCGGGCGTCGTCGGGCGAGAGCAGCTGGACGGTCGACGGATCGAAGGTCACCCGCCCGCCGGCGGCGGTGGTGATCGTGTAGCACTGGCTGGCGTCGCCGGCCGGACAGGGGTCGCCGACCGCGCAGGTCGAGAGCGACCGCACCAGGAGCACGTCGAGGCGCAGGTTCGATCCGGGCGGCGTCGCCGGGTCGATGCTCTCCAGCACCTTGGCCGAGGTCCCGCCGCACCCGCCGCCGGCCGCCACGCCCAGCAGCGCCGCCACGGCCGCGAGCGCCGCCCGCCGCCGCGCCGTCATTCGCCCCACCCGGCCGCGACGGTGGCGCAGGCCCAGTTGCCGTCGATCGAGATGGGCGGGCCGTCGTCGACGGTCCCGGAGACGGCGCGCAGCACCCGCCCCCCCTCGACCCCCAGCTCGACCACCACATGTCCGAAGCGGGCGCCGCCGCCGGCGTAGGCCACCGGCCCGCCCCAGGTGCCGACGACGGCGTCGCCGCGCGCGGTGGCCGCGTCCGCCGGCTCGCCCCGCAGCTGGGCGAGGCCGAAGCGCGCGCCGCCGCCCAGGTCGAACCAGGCCCGCCCCGCGCGCAGGCGCAGCGACGCGCGCAGCGTGGCGCTCCAGAGCGAGACCCGCACCGCGCCGAGCGCGCGGCCGACGCTGGTCCCGGCCGCCGCCAGATCGACGTCGACCACCGGCCCCACCGACGGCCGCGCCCGCCAGCGCCGCCCGAACGCCCACCCGAGGCGGAGGCCGCCGCCCCACCCCACCCCGACCCCCGCGAACGGGCCGAGCGCCTGGCCGAAGGCCAGCACCGCGGCGCGCCCGCCGGGCCGCGCGGCGTCTGGCGGCGGCGAGGCGGACGCCGCCGCCTCGACCCGCATCTCCGGCGCCTTCTCGAACGAGAGCGCCACCCGGCTGGTCAGCACCAGCTCGGCGATCGCCAGGGCGA
>DASZVW010001063.1:0-2989 GCA_035546895.1 Polyangia bacterium | reverse complement strand
CTGCGGGCGCTGGAGGCGGGCGCGGCTGCCGGAAAGGGGCGGCGAGAGGCCGGCGGCCTCGCCCGAGGCGCTCCCGACCCCGAACGAGCCGGACGCCTCGAACGCCGTCGCGGATCACCAGGCCCGGCTGCAGCAACACGCGCGCGAGGCCGTGGATGACGGGTGGGCGGCGTCGGAGTCGGCGGCGCTGGGGAAGGTGCTCGGCGCCGCGTCCGACGCCCATCACTTCAAAGTGGTGAGCCTCGACTGCCGCAGCGCCACCTGCGCCGCGACGCTCGAGTGGCCTTCATACGGCGAGGCGGTGGGGACCATGGACGATCTCCTGCACGCGCCGGACGTCCCCTGCGGCCGGCAGGTGGTCCTGCCGGAGCCCGCCGACGCGACCGCCGGCTACACGACCACCGTGCTCTATCACGACTGCAGTTGAACGACCTACAGGCGCGGATACCAGGACTCGAGCTCGGTCACGCCGACGAACTTCCCCGCCTGGGGCGTGAACACGACGCGGAGTTGGGAGGTCGTCACCGTCGGGAACGTCACCTCGTTGGGGGCGTTGGCGGCCGGCGCGGCCGGGGACTTGGCCTGGCCCGGCACCGACGTCCAGGTGGAGCCCACCAGGTACTGGACGTCGAAGCTCTTCGGCGCCCGCACGGTCTGGCCGTCGTCGTAGGTGTAGATCTTCACTTCTTTGATTGACCGCTGCTGTCCGAAGTCGACCGTCAGGGAGTCGGTGGCGTTGGGCGAGCCGGCGTTGGTCCAGCGGTCGTCGGGCATCACGTCGTAGCGGATGAAGCCGTCGATGGCCTTGAGCGGGGTGTCGTGCGCGTCGATGCAGCGGGGGTTGTCGGCGCTGCGGCAGCGCTTGCCGTTGGACGCCGTGTTCGTGTACGAGGCGCTGATCTTGGGGTAGGTCGCCGTGTAGGTCCGGTTGTCCCACCCCTTGAACCAGTCCTGGTCCGCCGTCCCGGCGTTGGCGGCCAGGTTGTCCAGCGGCGCCGCCGCCGCCGGGATGACCGGCGCCGCGACGGCCACCGTCGCGTTCCCCACCGTCGCCGCCTGGTAGATGCGCGCGCCGTCCTGGCAGACCTGGAGGCCGGCGCCCGCGTTGTAGTGCGCGCCGGTCTGGTCCCACACGATCGTCAAAAGATGGCCGTGATAGGGGACGTTCTGCACGGCGAAGTAGGTCCAGCTGTCCGGGACCAGCGGCTTGAGCTGGACGGTGTTGTCCGCTTGCGGCTTGATGCCGAAGAGGCCGGTGAGCACCAGGTCGACGAAGCTCGAGTGGTTGTAGTGCTCGCTGAAGTCCGAGGCGTCGTACACCCACTGGCCGGTGTCGCCGTTGGCCGCCTCGGCGATGTACGGCGCGCCGTTCTTGTGTTGCAGGGTGGCGAACTGGCTGAGCAGGGTGTCGTAGGTCTGCTTGGTGACGAAGCTCTGGGCGGCGTAGTCCTGCAGCAGGTTGGCCAGCCCGGTGAGGATCATGCTGGTGTCGAACGGCCAGCTCGTCCCGTCCCAGTGGCAGCAGTTCGTGTCGTCGTTGTTCTGCGTCGCGGGGAACGCCTGGAAGTCGAAGTAGGGGTTGGCGCCGATCCGATCGAGCAGCGCGCTCCCGGTCCCCTTGGAGAACTTCAGCGTGTTGGCGCCGGTCTTCATCGCCACCTGCACGGTGACCTGCTGAGAGGCGGCGAAGGTCCCGGCGGCGTTGGTGGCGGGGTAGGTGACCGTCGTCGTCGAGCCGCCGTTGACGACCAGGCTCTGCGTGGCCGTCGCGCCGGTGGCGTTGGCGTAGAAGACCTCGACCGGGTAGGTGCCGGCGCCGGGGGCGTAGACGGTGAAGGTGGCGGCGCTGTTGGCGGCGGTGAGGCCGACGTACTGGCCGTTGGAGGCGGTCGCCGCGGTGCTGGCGGTGGCGCCGGTGAGCGCGGCCTGCTCGGCCTCGTAGTCCTGGACGCGCTCCAGCGTGTAAGGGCCGTCAGGTCCGGCGAAGCGCTGCGGGTCGGTCAGGTACTGCCAGGCGGTGGAGTAGGTGGCGTCGGGCAGCTCGAAGGCCCAGGGGGCGAAGCCCATCGCCTCCCGCCAGGTGGTGCGGGTGCCGGCGATGCCGGCGTTGGTGGGGTCGGCGTTGTAGACGTGCATGAAGAACTGCCGTTGCGGATCCCACAGCGCCTGCTGAACCGCCGCCTTCAGCGCGGCGGCCTTGTTCGCGAAGGTGGTGGCGTTGGCGCTGTCGCCGGCCAGCGCGGCGATCTTGCTGATCGCCAGGGCGTTCGCGTACTGATAGCTGTTGATGGTCGGCCGGAAGCCGGCGCCGCCCCCGAAGGCGTCGGTGCTCCGGAACGAGGTCTCGGTGTACTCCGTGGCGTCGGCCAGCGGTGACTGGAAATACAGGCTGTCGGTGGTGCTGGTTCCGTTGACCGAGACGTTCGCGGTGAGGTTCGAGCTCCAGCCGTTGTAGTGGCTGATGAGCTGGGGAAGCAGGGACTTGAGCAGGGTGGCGTCGCCGGTGACCAGGTAGCGCTGATAGGCCGCGGCGGTGATCCACTCGCTGTACGTGCGGCTGGCCGCCACCCCGGCCCCCTTCATCCAGTAGGTGAGGTAGTCATCCATGTACGTCCGGTCGCGAAGCCAGCGGCCGTCGAGGAGGTGGTAGCCGGCCGCATCGGGCAGGCCGCTGAACGAGTTGGCGACCGAGTACCAGACGGGATTGTCGTACTCGGTCGCGATGTACCCGGCGCCGGCGGTGGTGTAGCGCAGCGCGCGTTTGTGCGTGCTCCAGCGGTAGTAGTAGACGCCGTTGATGTTGGTGTCGGGCGTGTCGACGAACGGGATGTTGTCCTTGTACCACTGCGGCTCCTGGAGCCCCTGCGCCGCGAGGATCTGATCCGGGTTCAGGACCGCGCAGCCCGCGATCGCGCCGCCCGCGCCGCCTTGCCCGGCCGCGCCCGACGCGCCGCCGGCGCCGGTCGCGCCGGCCGCGCCCGTCGACCCC
>DASZVW010001062.1:0-6177 GCA_035546895.1 Polyangia bacterium | reverse complement strand
GGACCCGCGCCGCCGGCGCGCTGCTCGCCGCGCTCCGCGACGGCCTCGCCGCGCTCGAGCGCGCCGCGCCCGGCCTCGAGCGGCACGTCGCGCTGGTGTCGCTGCTGCTGGCGGCGGGCGAGCTGGCCCAGGGCCTCGGCGATCGGGCCTTCGCGGAGCACGGCCGCGACGAGCGCGATCGCCCGTCGCACCTGGCGATGACCTTGACGGTGGCCCTGGCCCGGCAGGTCTGGCGCTCGCACCGCTCGGGGTACGCGGCGGCGCCGTCGGGCCGCGAGGCGCGCGCGGCGCTCTGGCGGCTGGCGCGGGCGGTGGCGAACGAGCCGCTCTGCATCCGGAGCGCCGAGGGGTTCCAGCACTACGCCGTCTACCCGGAGACCTTCGGCGCGGCGGCGGCCCTCGACGGCGAGCCTCCCGGCGCGGTCCTCGGCATCCGGACGATCGGAACGACCTTGTCGGCGATGGTCGCGGCCGCCTTCCCGCGCCCGCGCGTGCCGCTGACCGTCCGGCCGTTCGGCCACCCCTTCGATCGGCGGATCGATCTGGGCCCGCGGATGTCGCGGGCGCTGGCGCGCGCGCGGGGGCCGATCGCCGTGGTCGACGAGGGGCCGGGGCTCTCGGGCAGCTCGTTCGGCGCGGCGATCGACGCGCTCGGCGCGGCGGGCGTCGCCGAGCCGCGGGTCCGTCTGTTTCCTTCCCACCACGCGCTCGGCCCGCGGGCGAGCGCGCGCACGCGCGCGCGCTGGGCGCGGATGGACCGGCGCGCGGTCTCCTTCGAGGCCGAGCTGCTCGGCGACGGCCCCACCGGCCTCGGCGCCTGGACCGCGGCGCTGACGGGCGCGCAGACCGCGCCGCCGGAGGACGTCGGCGCCGGGCGCTGGCGGGAGCACCTCTTCGACGACCGATCGCGGTGGCCGCCCGCCTGCGCCACCCGGGAGCGCCGGAAGCACCTCCTGCGCGCCGGCGGGCGCCGCTTCCTGGCCCGGTTCGCCGGGCTGGGCGCGGCCGGCGAGGCCAGCCACCGGCGCGCGCGGTTGCTGGCCGACGCCGGATTCTCGCCGCCGGTGCTCGGCCTGCGGCACGGGTTCCTGGTGCAGCCGTGGCTCGACGGCGCGCGCCCGCTGGCGCTCGACCACCCGCGACTGCCGCGGCGCGAGCTCCTGGCCCGCCTCGCCGACTACCTCGCCTTCCGCGGCGCCGGCTTCGAAGCGGCGGCCGGCTCGGGCGCCGGCCCGCAGGCGCTCCTGGCCACGGCGATGACCAACGCCGGGGAGGTCCTCGACGCCGGCGACGTCCGGCGGCTCGAGCGCTTCGTCCCCTGGCTGGACGAGCTCGGCCGCGCCGCGCGCCCGACCGAGGTCGACGCCCGGATGCACGCCTGGGAGTGACTGCTCCTCGACGACGGCCGCCTCTTCAAGACCGACGCCGTCGATCACTGCGACGGGCACGACCCGATCGGCTGCCAGGATCCGGCCTGGGATCTGGCCGGCGCGATCGTCGAGCTGGCGCTCGACCCGGCGGAGACCGAGGCGCTGCGCCGGCGGCTTCGCTGCGGCGGCGCGCCCGTCGAGCCCGAGCGGCTGGCGTTCTACCGGGCCTGCTACCTCGGCTTCCAGCTCGGGCTCTACCACGTCGCCTGGCAGGCGGCCGGCGATCCGGCCGAGGCCGTCCGCCTGGAGGCCGCCGCCGCCCGCTACGCCCGCCAGCTCGCGACGAGCGCCGATTGAAGGCGCGTTCGTTCGCTCAACGATCGAGAAACCACGGCGCGTCGATCACCACCACCCCGCGCGCGCCGCTGGCCAGCAGCGCCCGGCGCAGGCGCGCCGCCCGCCGGCCGCGCAGCCACCGCGCCGGCCAGCGCCGCCGGACCACCTCCGGGAACAGCACCGCGATCGCGCGCCCCGGATGGACGGCGGCGACCCGGCGCACGTGCTCCACCAGCGGCCCCTCCAGCTCGCGGTACTTCGCGCGGATCACGCTCAGCTTGGGCGCCGGCAGCCCCGCCGCCTCCACCGGCGCCGCCACCAACCTCCGCC
This sequence comes from Polyangia bacterium, assembly GCA_035546895.1. Taxonomy (GTDB): domain Bacteria; phylum Myxococcota_A; class Polyangia; order Fen-1088; family Fen-1088; genus JADGRB01. Next base: position 4,141 of record DASZVW010001062.1, on the reverse strand, counting down.
ATTGCTCCGCCAGATCGACGGCTTCGTCCTGGGCCTCGGTGAGGAGCTGCAGCGCCTGCACGTCGGCCGAGATGGTGAACGCGAAGCCGAGAGCCCGGTGGGCCGGTCGATCCAGCCGGCGCAGCGGCACCACCACCACCGGCGGCCGCCGCTCGCCTATCGCCAGCGGATCGGCGTCCGCGATCTCGCGCTCGGCGCGCGCGGCGCCGCGGCGGATCAGCAAGAAGATCCCGATGGTCGCCGGGACGGCCAGCACGCTGATCCAGGCCCCCTCCACGAACTTGGCCACCACCACCACCACCACCGTGGCGCCCGTCAGCCCGCAGCCGACGGCGTTGATGGCCAGCGACCGCCGCGCGCCGCGACCGCCGACCCGCCGCCAGTGGAAGACCATCCCCAGCTGCGAGAGCGTGAAGGCCATGAAGGCGCCGATCGCGAACAGCGGGATCAGCCGATCGGTCACGCCGTCGAAGCTGGCCAGCAACACGGCGGAGATGACGGTCAGGGCGACGATCCCGGGGACGTAGACCAGCCGCGGGCCCCGGTGCGCGAAGCGCGGCGGGAGGAAGCGGTCGAGCGCCAGCAGCCGGCAGAGGCGCGGGAAGTCGGCGAAGCTGGTGTTGGCCGACAGGCAGAGGACGGAGACGATCGCCGCCGTCGCCACCGCGTAGAACCAATTCCGGCCGGCGACCGCGGCGACCATCTGCGAGAGGACGCTCTCGTAGCTCTTCCCGCCGGGCGGCGTGGCCCCGATCCGGTAGCCCCGGCAGACGAAGGCGATCCCGACCAGGAGGACGATCAGGATCCCCACGATCACCGCCAGCGTCCGCCGGGCCATGGTCACGCGCGGCGCGCGGAACACGGGGATGGCGTTGCTGACCGCCTCGACGCCGGTCATCGCCGTGCAGCCGCTGGCGAAGGCCTTGAGGGCCAGCCAGGCCCCCACCGCGCCGGCGGCGGCCGGCCGCGGGATCGGCGCCGCCGGTGTGGGCGCGCCGCCGCCCGCGAGCAGCTTGGCCACCCCGAACGCGATGGTGGCGGCCAGTGACACCACGAACAGCAGCGTGGGGATCCCGAAGGCGCGCCCGCTGGTCCGGACGCCGCGCAGGTTCACCAGCGCCAGCAGCGCCAGGATCGCCAGGCAGAGCGGGAGCCGGTGCAGGCGCAGCGCCGGAATCGCCGAGACGACCGCGCCCACGCCGGCGGAGATCGCCACCGCCACGTTCAGCACGTAGTCGAGCGCCAGAGCGCTGGCCGCCAGGAGCCCGACCCGTTCGCCGATGTTCTGCTTGGTGACGGTGTAGGCGCTCCCGCCGTCCGGGTAGGCGCCGATGGTCTGCCAGTACGAGAAGCAGACCACCGCCAGCAGCGCCGCGATGGCGCCGGTCAGGATGGGCACCGCCGCGATCCCCGCCAGCCCGGCCGGCATCAGGATGGTCAGCGCCGCCTCGGGCCCGTACGCGGCCGAAGCCAGCGCGTCGAGCCCCAGGAACGGCACCCCCGCCGAGACGCCGATCGCCTCCTTCCCCTGCTCGCTGGTGGCGAGCGGCCGTCCCATGATCCGTTGCGCCTGCACCGTCGACCGACAACCTAGTGCGCCGCGCGCGCCGCGCGCCTCGGGTGAATTGCCGAACGGCGGGCCGCGGCTGGCGCCGAAACCGAGGCGGCCTTATCTGCGCTCGCATGCGCGGCGACGGCGTCGAGGAGACATTGGCCCGGGTGATCGCCGATCGGAGAACCGTGTTGCTGGTGGTGGCGCACCCGGACGACGACGTCCTCGGCGCCGGCGCGTTGCTTGCACGCCTGCCGCGCGTGCAGATCGTCTACGTCACCGACGGCGCGCCCCGCGACGGCCACGACGCCCGCGCGCACGGGTTCGCCGACGCCGGCGACTACGCGGCGGCGCGGCGGCGCGAGGCCCGGGAGGCGCTGGCGGTCGCCGGCGTCGATCCCGAGCGCACCGTCTGGCTGGAGGTGCCCGATCAGGCGGCGACGTTCCAGCTCGAGCGGATCGCCCGGCGGCTCGGCGATCTGGTGGCCGCCACCGCCGCCGACCTGGTCCTCACGCACCCCTACGAGGGCGGCCACCCGGATCACGACGCCGTCGCCTTCGCGGTGCACGCGGCGCTGGCCCGGACCGGCGGTGACGCGACGGCGCGCCGGCCGCTGCTGGAGTTCACCGGCTACCGCGCGGCGCCGGCCGGCGGCCGCGAGGCCTCGTTTCTCCCTTGCGCGGCCCGACCGGAGGCGGCGTTCGTGCTCTCCGAGGCCGAGCGGCGCCTCAAGGCCGCCATGCTGGCCCGCCACCACACGCAGGCGGCCGTGCTGGCCGACTTCCCGCTCCAGCGGGAGGCCTTCCGGTTCGCGCCGGCCTACGACTTCTCGCGGCCGCCGCACGCCGGGACGCTCCTCTACGAGCGGCCGGGGTTCGGCGCCGCCTGGGGGATCGAGGGCCCGCGCTGGCGGCGCGAGGCGGCGGCCGCCGCCGGCCGGCTGGGGCTGGGGTGACGTCGATGACCGTGGTCTCGGTCTCCTACGCGCTCGCCGAGGTCGGCCCGGACGCGGTGGGCGGGGCCGAGCAGGTCCTGGCCGCGCTCGATCGGGCGCTCTGCCGGCGCGGGCACCGCTCGATCGTGGTCGCGCCGGCCGGCTCGGAGGTCGCCGGCCAGCACGTGGCCAGCGGCGGCGGCCCGGCGGCCTTCGACGCCGCGGCCCGCGAGGAGGCGAACGCCCGGCAGGCGGCGGTCCTCCGCGACACGCTGGCGCGCGTGCGGGCCGACGTCGTCCACCTGCACAGCGTCGACTTCCCCGCCCTCGTCTCCGCCTGCGGCCGCACGCCGACGCTGGCCACCCTGCACCTGCCGCTCGACCACTATCCCGAGGCCGCGCTGGCGCCGGGGACCGCCCCGCTGCTCCAGTTCGTCTCCGAGAGCCAGCGCCGCGCGGCGCCGCCGGCGCTGCGCGCCAACCCGGTGGTCGCCAACGGGGTCGAGCTGGACGGCTTCCACCCGCGCCGCCGCCGGCGGCCGTTCGCGCTGGCGCTGGGCCGGATCTGTCCGGAGAAGCGGTTCGACCGGGCCCTGCGGGCGGCGGCCCGCGCGCGCGTCCCGCTGCTGCTGGGGGGCCGCGTCTTCCCCTACCACGAGCACGAGCGGCACTTCGCGCGCGAGATCGTCCCCCTGCTGGGTCCGTGCGCCCGGTTCCTGGGCCCGGTCGGGCTGGCGCGCAAGCGGCGGTTGCTGGCCGCCGCCCGCTGCCTGGTCGTCCCCAGCGCGGTCGCGGAGACCAGCTCGCTGGTGACGATGGAGGCGCTGGCCAGCGGGACGCCGGTGGTGGCCTGGCGCTCGGGCGCCCTCCCCGATCTCGTCGAGCAGGGCCGGACCGGGTTCCTGGTGGAGAGCGAGGCCGAGCTGGCCGAGGCGCTGGCGGACGCCAGCCGGCTCGACGGACGGACCTGCCGGACGGTGGCCGAGCGTCGCTTCTCCGCCGGGCGCATGGCCGACGAGTATCTCGGCCTCTACCGCCGGCTGGCCGGCGCGGGCGCGGCCTGATGGCGATGAGCGCCCGCTGGATCACCGACGCGGAGGAGCTCGTCGCGCTGGGCCCCGCCTGGGCGGCGCTCTGCGACCGCGTCCCCTCGAGCTCGCCGTTCGAACGGCCGGAGTGGCTGCTCCCCTGGGTCACGGTGTTCGGCGGCCGGCGGCGGCTCCGGGTCCTGGCGCTCGAGCGCGCGGGCCGGCTGGCGGCGCTGGTCCCCCTCGTCGAGGCGGAGGCGAACGGCGCGCAGCGGCTCGGCTTCCTGGGCGCCGGCGTCAGCGACTACCACGACGCCGTGCTGGCGGACGACGGCCCCGACCTGCGGGCCGAGCTGTGGCGCGCGCTGGCCCGAGGCGCCTGGACCACCTGCACGCTCGAGCGGCTGCGGCCCGGATCGCCGCTGCTGGGGCCCGTCCCCGCGGGGGCCGAGGCGATCGGCGGCGAGCCGACCGCCGGCGAGGTCTGCCCCGCGCTCGCCGCGGCGCCGGGCGCGCGCTCGCTCGGCGACCTGGTCCCGGAGGGGTACGCCCGCCGGCTGGCGCGGGCGCGCCGCCGCGCCGAAGCCCATCACCGCCTCGGCTTCCGGAGCCCGGCCACGGCGGCG
>DASZVW010001061.1:0-3750 GCA_035546895.1 Polyangia bacterium | reverse complement strand
GTCCCGGGCCGCCACCCCTGGCGGGGGCTGGGGACGGCGGTCGATTCCTCGATCTACTGGTCGCGGGCCACCGGCGCCCACCTCGTGACCGGCGAGATCCGGGAGGCCTGGCTGGCGCGCGGCGGCGCCGCCGGGCCGCTCGGCTACCCGGTGGACGACGAGGAGCCCGCCCTTGGCGGCGGCCGGCGCTGCCGGTTCGCGGGCGGGACCATCGCCTGGACGGTGGCTGCGGGGGCGGTCGTCAGCCTGGACGCCAAGAAATAGCGGAGCGCGCCCGGCGGGCGAGCCGTGCCGGGGGCCACCGGACACCCATCCCCCCGGATGGGTACGCCGCGCCGCCTCCGAGCCCCATTTCTCCCGGTCGTCTGCGCGGCTTTGCTGGCCGCCTGCGCCGGGGTCAAGCAGAAGACCACGCCGACCGGGTCCGGCGGCACCGGCGCGCCGGGGAGCGGCGGCTCGAGCGGGGGGACCCTGGGGACGGGCGGCGCCTCGACCACCGGGACCGGCGGCTCGGGCGTCACCGGGACCGGCGGCGCGCCCGGCGCCGACGGCGGCGCGCCCGATGGCCCCTGCGTCCCCACGGTGACCACCTGCAAGCAGCCGGGCGGCACCTACTGCGGCACCATCGGGAACGGCTGCCCGGGCGGCTCGCTGGCCTGCGGCGACTGCGCGAGCGGCTACACCTGCACCAACGGGATCTGCATCGGCGGCTCGAGCTGCCCGGCCATCGCCTGCGGCAACTACTGCGGCAGCATCGGCGACGGGTGCGGCCGCACGCTGGCCTGCGGGACCTGCAGCAGCGGCGACCAGTGCAACTCGGGGATCTGCGCCTCGCCCGGCTGCGTGCCGCTCACCTGCAACTCCTCGGCGGGGACGCGCTACTGCGGCAGCATCGGCGACGGCTGCGGCGGCACGCTCGACTGCGGCGACTGCCCGGGCGGCGTCGCCTGCGGCGCCGGCGGCGTCCCCGGCATCTGCTCCGACCCGAACTGTACGCCGGTCACCTGCACGCCGATGAACGGCCAGTACTGCGGCACCATCGGCGACGGCTGCGGCGGCATCCTCAATTGCGGCACCTGCGCCAACGGGATGGCCTGCGGCGCCGGCGGCCAGGCCAACGTCTGCCCGGGCTCCACGGGCAGCGGCGGATGCACCGGCCTCGCCTGCCAGGTGCCGACCTGCACCGGCACCACCACCACCTCGCTCTCCGGCGTGGTCTACGACCCGGCCGGCAAGGTGCCGCTCTACAACGTGACGGTCTACATCCCGAACGCCGCGCTCGACACCATCCCCGAGGGGGTCTCCTGCGACAAGTGCAGCGCGCAGGTCTCGGGACACCCGATCGCCGCCGCGCTCACCGACGCCACCGGCGCCTTCCACCTCACCGGCGTGCCGGCGGGGACCAACATCCCGCTGGTCATCCAGGTCGGCAAGTGGCGGCGGCAGGTGACCATCCCCAGCATCACCGCCTGCGTCGACAACCCGATCGCCGACGTCAACCTGACGCGGCTGCCGCGCACGCAGGCCGAGGGGCACCTGCCGAAGATCGCGCTCACCACCGGCGGCTCGGACGCCATCGAGTGCTTCCTGCGCGAGATCGGCATCGCCGACAGCGAGTTCACCACCGACGCCGGCGCCGGGCGCGTCAACCTCTACGTCGGCGGCGAGGCCTCCGACGGCAAGGGGCAGGGGACCAAGAGCTTCTCGGCCGCGCTGGGCGGCGCCAACTTCCCGGACGCCACCACGCTGTGGTCGAACGTCGACAAGCTCCTCGGCTACGACATCCTGATGCACTCCTGCGAGGGCGGGCAGTACGCGAACATCAAGGCGCCGTACACCGCCAACATCAAGCGCTACGCCGACTCGGGCGGCCGCATCTTCAACGACCACCTCCACTTCTACTGGCTGCGCAACGGGCCGGCCCCCTGGCCGACCACCGCGGTCTACCTGGGCGCCCAGAGCGACCTGCCGTCGCCGGTGACCGCCACCATCGACACCACCTTCCCCAAGGGGGCGGCGTTCGGCCAGTGGATGTCGAACACCGGCGCCACGCCGACGCCCGGCTCGATCCAGCTCTACGCCAGCCAGCACTCGGTCGAGTCGACCACCCCGCCGACCTCGCAGCAGTGGATGTACATCCCGGCCTCGGGCGCCATCCAGCGCTCGGTCCAGTACCTGACCATCAACACGCCGGTCGAGGCGACGGCCGACAACCAGTGCGGGCGCGTGGTGCTGACCGACATCCACGTGAAAGAGGCGCCGCCGCCGGTGGGGGGCAGCAAGGACGACTCCGATCCGACCAAGCCGTTCCCCACCGGCTGCAAGGCCACCAGCCTCTCGGGGCAGGCCAAGGCGCTGGAGTTCCTGTTCTTCGATCTCTCCGCCTGCATCGAGCCCGACTCCAGCATGCCCCAGCCGCCGATCGTGCCGCCGCCCGGGACGCCCACCTCGCCGCCGCCGTCGATCTCGCAGCCGCCGGCCGTGCCGCCGCCGCCCCCGCCGCCGCCGCCGATCGTCCTCAACTGAGCGCACCGACGTCCACGGCGTCCGCCGCGCAATGGGCGGGCGGTCGTATTTTTTCGCTGCGTTCGTAGAGTCCGCGCGCTTCATTCGGGGTCGAGCTTGTAACGGCAGACCGCCGCACCACCTTGGATGGCGGAGGTCGGATGGGACGGCGGGGCGGTGGTCTGGGCGCGGCGCTGGCTGTGCTGCTGGCGGTGAGCTGCTCGTCCACGAGCAGCCCGTCGGCGCAGGGGAGCGCGGGCGCCGGCGGCGGGGTGGCGGGCGGCGCACCCGGGGCGAGCTCGGGCACGGGCGGCATCCAGGGCGGCGCCGGCGGCACCGGCGTGGGGACGACCGGGACCAGGCCCGGCGGCGGCAACACCGGCGGCGCCGGCGGGGTCACCGGCGGCACGACCGGCGGCAGCGGCGGCGCCGCGACGGGTGGCTTCGCCGGATCGATCGGGACGCCGACGGGGACGGGCGGCTTCGGCGGCGCGACCGCGATGCCGCCGGCGACGGGGGGCGCGCCCGGGACGGCTTGCGCGGCGTCCGCGCTCACCAACTGCGCGGGCACCGTCACCGGGAGCTGGTGCGTGGACAAGTTCTTCGCCGGGAGCCCGGCCGGCTCCAGCTTCGAGCACCTCTGGTCGAGCGGCCCGACCGACACCTGGGTGGTGGGCGCGGCGGCGGATCCGGCGACCGGCATGGCCGACGCCGACGGCTTCGCGTTCCACTGGGACGGCTGCGCCTGGACGCAGTCGCCGCTCACCATCGCGGCCGGGCTGAAGGACGTCTGGGGCGCCGGGCCCGACGACGTCTGGGCGGTGGGCGCCTCGGGGACGGCGCTGCACTGGAACGGGAGCGCCTGGACGCGCGTCGCCACCGCCACCGCGGGGAGCTTCGGCGCCGTCAGCGGCACCGCCGGCGACGACGTCTGGGCGATCGCCGACACCGGCGCGTTCCACTGGGACGGCTCGCTCTGGTCGGCGGTCCCGGGCTTCCCGCCGAACCCCGCCGGCCAGGCGTTCGACGGCGACGTCTGGGCGGTGGGCCCCGGCGACGTCTGGGCGGCGCTGGGGCTCCCCGACGGGCTCGCGCACTTCGACGGGACGGGCTGGACGCGGATCGCCACCCCCTTCACCGGCTTCGGGTTCTTCGGGATCTGGGCCGACGCCTCGACCGGGTGGGCGGTGGGCGAGGGGCGCCAGCTCATGCAGCTCGTGAACGGTGCGTTCGCGCTGGCGCAGC
>DASZVW010001060.1:0-3752 GCA_035546895.1 Polyangia bacterium | reverse complement strand
GCGCGAGAGCCTGAGCGCGCGGCTCGAGGGGGCCTCGCAGGCGCTGGCCTCCGCCGCCGCCGATCTCCGCGGCGCGGTCGGGACGCTGTCGCCCACGCTCGCGGAGCTCGCGCCCCAGCTCGGCGGGCTGACCGCGGAGATCGCGCTGCTGGCGGCGCGCGCCGACAGCGCCGAGCAACCGAACGCCGTGCTCGACGAGCTGGTGCGCCTCAGCGAGGACGTGGAGCGCCTCCTGGCCGCCACCCAGCCGGCGGCCGCGACGTCCGAGCGCGCGGCCCCGGAGGTCGAGTCGTGAGGCGGCGCCGCGCCCCCGTCGATCTGTTCCCCGTCAACGTGTGGCCGCCCTTCGTCGACGCGGTCGTCTCGGCGCTGGCCGCCTTCGTCCTGCTGGCGATCGCCGTCCTCGCGGCCCAGCAGGCGCTGCAGCGGCGCGTCCGGGACAGCGATCGCGAGCTCCAGGCGCTGCGGGCCGACAAGGCGCGGATCGAGCGCCGCCTGCGCGCCCTGGCCCCGAGCGGCACCATCGAGATCGAGGAGGGCAAGGTCATCCTGCAGGGCGAGGTGCTGTTCGACTCCGGCTCGGACGCGCTGCGGCCCGAGGGGCGCCTGTTCCTCGAGCGCATCGGCCCCAAGCTGGAGGCGCTGCTGGAAGCGGAGCCCGGGCAGATGGTGCTGGTGGGCGGCCACACCGACGATCGCGCGCTGCGGGGCGACGCCGCCTTCGCCTCCAACTGGGACCTGTCGGCGGCGCGGGCGCTGGCGGTGACGCGCGTGCTGATCGGCGCCGGCCTCGACAGCCGGCGCGTCGTGGCCGCCGGCTTCGGCGCCGAGCACCCCCGGGTCGCCAACGCCGACGAGGCCGGGCGGCGCAAGAACCGCCGCATCGAGGTCCTCCTGGTCCCCATGGGGTCGGTGGCCTCCCGGTGACGGCCGAGCGCCTCGCCCCGCCGCTGTGGCGGTTGGCCTCGCGGGTCTTGAGCGAGGTGCCGCCGGCCGAGGCGCGCGAGGCGCTGGGCGCCCTGCGGGCGTTCACCGCCGGCCCCTCGCCGGTCCGCTACCTGGCGGCGACCCGCCTCCTGCGCCACGCCGAGCGGCGCCACAAGCTGGGCGCGCTCGGCCGCCTGGCGGGCCACCGACGGGCGGGCCAGAGCCTCGAGCTCCTGGCGCGCGGCGCGGCGCTGGCGCCCGAGCTCGTGCAGGCCTTGCGCGCGCTGCCGCCCGACGCCCGCAGCGGGCGCCGCCTGACGCTCATCGCCGAGATGCTGGCGGCCCATCGCTTGCTCGAAGCCCGCGCCGCCGGCGCGCTGCGCGAGCTCCGCCAGTCGCTCGGCCCCCTCCCCGCGCCGACGGCGGCCGAGCGCCGCCGCAAGCCGCGCCCGCGCTGAATGTCCGCCGGCCGCATGCTCCCCCGCGCCATCACCCGCGAGCAGCTCCTGGCGCTGCCGATCGGGCGCTACGAGGGCGAGGTGACCCTGGTGGCGACGCCCGGGCAGCTCGACCAGGCGCGGGAGGAGCTCCGCGCCGAGCGGATCGTCGGCCTCGACACCGAGACGCGGCCCACCTTCAGGAAGGGCGAGAGCCATCTCCCCTGCCTGCTCCAGGCCGCCACCGCGCGCCGGGTGCTGGTGTTCCAGCTGCCGCGGCTCGACTGCTCGGCGGCCGCCGCGGCGCTGCTGGGCGACCCCGCGGTCGTCAAGGCGGGCATCGGGCTGACCTACGATCTCGGCCAGTTGAAGCGCCTGTTTCCCTTCGAGGCCACCGCGGTGCTCGACCTCGGCGAGGTGGCGAAGCGCCACGGTCTCCTGCAGTCCGGCGTGCGCAACCTGGCCGGTCTCTTCCTCGGCTTCCGGATCCCCAAGGGGGCGCAGACCTCGAACTGGGCCGCGCCCCGCCTCTCCGAGCAGCAGCTCCGCTACGCCGCCACCGACGCCTGGGCCTGCCGCGAGCTCTACCTGCGCTTTCGAGAGCTCGGCCTGCTCGGCGCGCGCTGACGCGGCGACCTCGCGGGCGATCAGCGCTCGCTGTCGAGGTTCGCCATCTGCTCGGCGCCATAGCGCGTGCCGGCCACGGCGTCCGGCGGGACCAGCCCCTCCAGCGCCGCCAGGTCGGCGGGGCCGAGCGGTCTGTCGAGCGCGCCGAGGGCGTCGGCGAGCTGCGTCCGGGTCTTGGCGCCGATGAGCGGGACGAGCCCGGGCTGCCGGGCCAGCACCCAGGCGACCGCCACATGGCCGACGGTCATCCCGCGCTCGGCGGCGAAGCCTCGCAACGCCGCGACCACCGCGTCGTTGCGGCGCTGGTTGTCGCCGGAGAAGCGCGGCAGGTGGGCGCGCATGTCGCGCCGGTCGCGCGGCTTGCTGCCGCCGAGGAGGCCCCGCGAGAGGACGCCGTACAACGTGGCCCCGATCCCCAGCTCCGCGAGCCGCGGGAAGATGCGCGCCTCGGGGCCGCGCGAGGCGAGCGAGTACTCGATCTGGAGATCGACGACGGGGTGAACCTTCGCCGCGCGCGCCACGGTCTCGGCGCCCACCTCGGACAGCCCGAGGTGGCGGACGTAACCGGCCTTGATCAGGTCGGCGACGGCGCCCACCGTCTCCTCGATCGGCACCTCGGGATCGAGGCGCGCCGGCCGGTAGACGTCGATCACCTCCACCCCCAGCCGCCGCAGGCTGTAGGCGGCGAAGTTCTTGACGGCCTTGGGCCGCCCGTCGAACCCCAGGAACGCCCCGTCCGGGCCCCGCAGGCCGCCGAACTTCACCGACAGCAGCACCTGGGCCCGCCGCCCGGCCAGCGCGCGGCCGACGAGCAGCTCGTTGTGCCCCATCCCATAGAAGTCGCCGGTGTCGATCAACGTGACGCCGGCGTCGATCGCCGCCTGGATGGTCGCCACGCTCTCCGCGTCGTCGGTGGCGCCGTACACCCCCGACATGCCCATGCACCCGAGCCCCAGGGGAAAGACCTCCGGTCCGGAGGCGCCCAGCTTGGTCAGCGATCGCGCTTTCATCGCGGCAAGCATACGACGTGGCGTCCCGAACGGCGGCGCCGCGGTCAGCGCGCGCGCAGCTCGCGGGCCGGCAGGCCGGACCACCAGGAGAGGCTCACGGTCAGGACGGCCGCCAGCGCGCCGACGTCGCCGCCGGGCACGGCGCGCACCTCGCAGGCCGGCGTGAGCGCCCAGCCGCCGGTCAGGCGGCGCGACAGGAAGGCGTCGTAGCTCAGGCCCGCCGTCAGGAGCGGGCCGTAGGTGCCGTGCGTCTCGTCGCCGAGGCGGGACGGATCCGTCGCCGACGCGGCCCCCGGGCCAATGCCGGCGTGGGCGGCCAGGTGGCGCCAGAGCCGCGCCTGCACCTCCAGGGTGAGCCCCGCGATCTGGGTGGTGACCCCCGAGCGCGCGGCGCCGCCACCCTCGATCGCCAGCCCCAGGCCCCAGCGGTCGGTCAGCATCTCGCCGGCGTGGAGGGTGTACGCCAGGCCGGCGGCGGCGCCGTCGCGCGCCCACTCGTCCGAGGCGCCGAGCGCGTTCACGCCGGCGCCCGCGGAGACGTAGAAACCCTGCCGGGCTTCGGGCTCGCGGAGCGTCTGGGCCCGGGCGCCGTGCCCCGCGCCCGCCACCAGCGCCGCCGCCACCAGCGCCTGTCGCCATCGTCGCATCTAGAACTCCGCCCGCAGGCCGAGGAACGGCAGGATCGGCAGGCCCTGGCTCACCTTGGCCTGCGTGTAGTCGTAGTTGTAGGCGATCCCCTCGGGGTTCACGT
>DASZVW010001059.1:0-4184 GCA_035546895.1 Polyangia bacterium | reverse complement strand
CCCGATCAGAATCCGCGCGGCCGGCGCCCGGGGTCGAGAGGCCTCTGCGCTTCCGGCCGAAGTTCCATTACGAGCTGCTCGCCTGCGGGGTAGGCGGCCACGAGCTGATCGGCACCGAGGTGGGGCGGGTCCGCGCCAAGGACGCGGTCGCCGTCCCGAGGGATCCGGGGTCCGTCACAAGAAGCTCGGTCTTCTTGGAGACTCCACGAGAAGCAATCCCACCGCAATCAACGACGGCCTGCATCGCTTCGCGGCGCGGGATAGCCAGTGCACCGGTGAAAGAGACCGTCTTGCCGAATAGCGGATGATCCTCTCGCCTACGAAGCCAAATCCGCGACTTCTTCGATCGGCACGGCGCGTGCTCTCCTAAGGTCGGATCGTCCCCCCGCGATTTGAGGAAAGCCGCGCATTTGCTTTGAGGTACCGCCAGAGGGTCGCAAGAGGTGGTGGCGCACGGAGCTACTCGCCTTCGATCCCGGCGGGCAGATGCGTGCCGACGATCGCGTCCGGTCGCCGTACTGAGGCTCGACCTCGTCGCGTCATCTGGGCAAAGCCACCTGGGAAGCGGCCTTGGCTGTCGCGGGAGTGACAGGTCCTTGACAAGGGTGTCGCGGCTGTTAGGTTATCGCTTGTTAACATCATTGCCGGTTCACTGGGAGAGAGTCATGGATAGCCACCTCAAAAGTGGCGATGGGAACAGGACGGGGTTCGTGGAGCCCAAAGGGAGGTATCCCGACCCATTACTGGTGCGCGCCGCCGACCAACGAACGCTGAACGTCGATCTTCCCTCGCTCGCAGACGAGCGTTACCGACGCACATGGCACCGGGGTGTCAGAGCCGAACGTGCCTTTGCGCGGAAAGTGACCCTTCCCCCGGACGGCGGAACGCCGATCCACGCCGTGACCTGCGATCACGTGATCATCGGACTGGAAGGACGGACGGACTTTGAAATGCGGGGCGAAGTGTTGACCGTGGAACCGGGAGACCTACTGTACTTCCCCGCAAATGTCCTGTACGCGATGAAAAACCGCGGCGGGGGCGACGCCGCGTTCATCAGCGTCGGAATCGAGGCCGAGTTCGGCTGGCCACCGCGATCGGACTACTGGGCCGAGCCCGTCGCGGCGCCCGGCGATGGGCACGCGTAGAGGGGACGCGTAGACCGGTGAGCTCTCTCGTGGACAACACGTTCTCGATCGCGACCGAGGGGAGGTCGCCGCGGAAACTCGCGGTGCTGGATGCGGCCATCACCCTGTTTGCCGAGAAGGGTTACGACAGCGTCAGCGTCCGGGACATCGGGGATCTTCTCGACCAGACGGGACCCTCCATCTATCGACACTACGGAAGCAAGGAAGAGCTTCTGGCCGATGCCGTGGCGGTCGTGATCATCCCGATGATCGACGCCCTGCGGAAGATCGCGAACTCTCCCGCTCCGGCGAGCGATCGCCTCGAAGAGGCGATCTTGTTCCATGCGAGCTTCGCGCTGCGTCATCGGGTGTACCTGCGGGTGTACTACCGGGATTCACGACACCTCTCGGAGACCGCGCGACGCGTTCACCGTCGGCGGGCCGGCACGTATCGGGGCCTCTGGACCCGGTTGCTGATCGAGAGCGGTGCAGCCGAAAGCGATGACGAGGCCATCGTGCTCTACGAAATGCTGATGGCGATGCTGAACGTCGGTACCCCAAAGACATCTCGTCTGGGCGACGCCGAATTGCTCGACCTGGTCGCCGCGCGGGCGGCGGCGATGCTCGCGGGGGAGTGAGCGGGTCGAGGTCAGGGGGAGGACTGCGATGAGCGAGAGCGTCACGGCAGGCCGCGGTCGGGACGGCGGGGTGCTCGGCCCTCACTTTCAGGCGACCATCCCGTCGGTGCTCCAGAACCTTGCCGAAACTGCGCCGGAGCGGACACTGGTGCGCACGGTCGCGGGAGAGTCCTTGACGGCAGTCGAGCTGTGGCGGCGTGCGCAGGGCCTCGCCGGAGCTCTCGCCGAGCTTGGTGGTCGACCGGGCGAGCGGGTGGCGGTCGACCTCCCGAACGGGCTCGAGATGATCGAGGTCTTCTTCGGCGCGACTTTGGCCGGCTGTGTATTCGTGCCGCTGAACACGGCCTGGCGCCGTCGCTCGCTCGCGCGGATCCTGGCCGACAGTGAACCCGCGGTGTTGGTGGGTGACGCATCGCATCTCGATGAGTTGAAGGACTACGCGCGAAGCCGGCCGCAGGAGGCGCAGGTGATCCTCGTCGGCCCCGCCGACACCGACGCGGACGCGATCGAGTACGGGAGCCTCGGAGCCCGGTCGCTGCCGAGCCCGGCGGTCGAAGTGGAGGCGACGTCCCTCGGTGTGCTCCTGTACACGTCGGGCACCACCGGTCTGTCGAAGGGGAACATGCTCTCGCACCGGGCGAGCCTGTGGATGGCGGCGACGGCCGCCCAGACGCTTGACTACTCGCGGGGAGACATCGTCCACACCTGCCTGCCGCTGTTCCACGCCAACGCGCTCCAGTGCGGCCTGTTGGCGTCGATGTTGGGCGAGGCGGAATTCGTCATCGCGCCCCGCTTCAGCGCGAGTGGATTCTGGGACGAGGTCCGTGACTGCGGGGCGACCCATACGGCACTCCTGGGTTCGATGATGCCGCTGCTCGCCGCGCGCCCTCCCGTGGAGCACGACCGCGAGCACTCGGTCCACACCGCCTACTGTGCGCCGCTGCCCGAGAACCTGGAGCAGTTCGAGCGGCGTTTCGGCCTCAAGTGCGCCTCGACCTATGGGTTGACCGATGCCAATATCCTCACCGTTCGTCCCGCCGACGACAGTGGCGTACGCTCATGCGGCGTCGCTTCGGGCGACTGGGAGTTGGCGCTTGTCGACGGTTCGGACCTCCCGGTGGGTCCCGGTGAGGTGGGAGAGTTGGTCGGGAGACCGCGGCTTCCTTTCATCGCCTCCTCGGGCTACTGGCGCAAACCGGACGCCACGGCGGAGCTGTGGCGAAACCTTTGGTGTCACTCCGGCGACCTGCTGCGGCAGGATGAGCAGGGGCGTTTTCATTTCATCGACCGTAAGAAGGACGCGATCCGCAAAGGCGGAGAGAACGTTTCGACGTTCGAGGTGGAGGAGGCACTGCTGACTCACCCGGGGATCGCCGAGGCCGCGGTGATCGGCGTCCCGTCGGAACTCTCCGAGGATGACGTGATGGCCTTCGTGGTCCTGGCGGGGTCCGCCGAGGTCGCCCCCCGGGAGATCTTGACGCTTTGCGCCCGGGAGCTCCCGTTTTTCGCGGTTCCGAGGTACATCGAGTTCACGAGCGAGCTCCCGCGTACCGAGAACCACCGTGTCCAGAAGGCGGCCCTGCGAGAGCGAGGCGTCTCCGATCGCACCTGGGACGCGGGTCCGCTCAACCGGCGACGGGTGGAGGAGATGGCCGCGGAATGAGGCCCGTGAAGAACGCGCCGATCGCCTCGCCGTCGTTCGGCTCGGCTCTCGCGGCCGCCGAATCGGCGCTCGCGAAGAACGCGGGACGGCCGCTGCTGTGGTACTTCGACACGGCCCTGACCGGAGACGACCTGGCCGGCCTGGGTGACGGCGCAGCGACCGCGCTCGCGCGGATCGGAGTCGGGCCGGGCGACCGCGTCGTGATGCACCTGCAGAACCTTCCCCAGTTCGTGATCGGGTTGCTGGCGGTCTGGAAGCTCGGGGCGGTCGCGGTGCCGGTGAATCCGATGCTGCGCTCGGACGAGCTGCGCAAGTTGCTCGAGGACTGCCGGCCGGTGGCGCTGATCGGCACCGACGTCGACCACGCCGCCGTCTACCGGGAGGCGGTGGACGGCAGCTCGGTGCGCGCCGTGATCACCACCTCACCGCTCGATCTGCTCGCGGGAGAGGTGCCTTCGGCGTTGGCGGGCCTGACCCGCGCGCCGTCCGAGGACTCCCTCGATTTCCTTGCCTTGATCCGTGACGCAGGCGGTGATCGGACGTCGCCGCCGGCTTGGGACCCCGACGACCTGGCCGTGCTCATCTACACCTCGGGGACGACCGGCCCGTCGAAGGGTGCGCTTCTCAGCCACCGGAATCTCCTCGCCACGTCATCGTCATTTCGCTCTCTGATCGAGGCCGAGGACGGCGACTCGATCCTCGGGCTCGCGCCGATCTTCCACGTCACCGGACTGGTGTTACACGTGATGCTGAGCCTGG
>DASZVW010001058.1:0-9313 GCA_035546895.1 Polyangia bacterium | reverse complement strand
GACGCCGTGGCCGGCCGCACGCTCGATCCCTGGAGCGCCGCCGACAGGCTCGGGGAGGTGTTAAAATAACGGGATGAAGCGCGCCTCGCTCACGGTGCTCCCGGCGGCGGGGGCGCTCCTGCTGTCGCTCGGGGGATGTGGTCTCATCAGCTCGGACGTCTTCCGGGTGACGTTCGACCTGCCGACCCAGACCTACACCTTCGACACCTCGCAGTGGGGGAACCTGCCCCCCGGCCAGGTCCCCACGGTGCCCTGCACCGCCGACGCCGACTGCTGCACGGCGGGGAGCCTGGCCGGCATCGACTGCACGACGACGCCGCTGGTCTGCAAGACCACCGCCTCGCCCCCCTCCTGCGCGGCCGAGATCCCGGAGTCGATCGTCACCACCATCGACCTGGCCATGCAGGTCGGGTCGCTGGCGCAGTACGCCTCGCTGGGGAACATCTCGATCAGCAGCATCACCTACGCGGTCTCCAACAACACCCTCAACGTCGACCTGCCGCCGCTCAACATCTACATCGCGCCGATGGGGGTGACCGACCCGACCGATCCGCGCGCGCTGCTGTTCGGCCAGACGGCGGAGATCCCGGCCGGGACCGATCCCACCATGATGGTCCAGCTGCAGCCCAACGCCCCCTCGATCTTCCAGATGTTCACCGCGCACCTCTCGACGCCGTTCAACTTCATCGCCGCCACCACCGTGGAGATCGCCGCCGGGACGCCGGTGCCGAATGGGCACGTCACCGTCGCCATCACCGGGGTCATCTCCGCGCAGCCTTGACCGGGCCGGTGGATCGCGAGGTGGTGATCGCCGGCGCCGGGCCGGCCGGCGTGGCGGCGGCGGTGGCGCTGGCGGCGCGCATCGGCGCCGGGCGGATCCTCTGCCTCGACAAGGCGCGGTTCCCGCGCGACAAGCCCTGCGGCGGCGGGCTCACCGGCCACGCCCACGCGGCGCTGGCCCGGCTGGGGCTCGAGGTCCGGGTGCCGCGCGTCGCCTGCGGGCGGGGGCGGATCGTCTACCGCGGGCGCGCGCGCGACGTGGCGCTGGGGCGCCCGGTCGACGTCGTCCGCCGCGCGGAGCTGGACGCCGACCTGGTGGCGCAGGCGCGCGCGCGCGGGATCGAGATCGCCGCCGGCGAGGGGCTGGCCGGCTTCGCGGTCGACGCGGTCGCCGGGCTGGTCCGGATCGAGACCACCGCCGGGCGCCGGCTGACCGCGCGCGCGCTGATCGGGGCCGACGGGGCCGGCAGCCGGGTGCGGCGCGCGCTGGCGGTCGACGATCGCCCGCCGCTGCGGCTGTTCCAGGCCGAGGTGGCGATGCCGCCCGCGCTCGCCGGGCTGGTCGACGGGCAGATGGTCTACGACTTCTCGCTCATGCGGCGCGGGCTGCGCGGCTACCTCTGGCTGTTCCCGGCGCCGGGCGGGCGCCTCAACGTGGGGGCCATGCACACCGCCGAGTCGCGCAAGCTCTCGGGCGCCGCGATCGAGGCGCTGCTGGTCGAGGGGCTGCGCGGCTGGGGCGTGGCGCTCCCCGCCGGGGCGCGCGGCTGGCCGGCCTGGCGCCACCGCCGCGGCGGGCGGGTGGCGGCGCCGCACCTCCTCTGCGTGGGCGACGCCGCCGGCATCGACGCGCTGACCGGCGAGGGGATCGCCGTCGGGCTCGAGCACGGGCCGATCGCCGCCGAGGCCGTGGCCGCGGCGCTGGAGACGGGCGACTTCCGCTTCGCCGGCTACGGCCAGGCGATCGATCGCGCGGTGGTCGGGCGCGAGCTGACGCTCGACGGGCGGCTGGCGCGGATGCTGTACGCCCCGCGCGCGTTTCGCTACTGGCTGTCGCTGATCCTGTTCGACCGCCGGGTGCAGGAGCTGTACGCGGCGCGCGTCTCCGGCTCCGAGGTGCTCGCCGATCGCAAGCGGGCGCTGCTGGGGGCGCTCGCGCGCCACGCGGTCGCCGCGCCCGTGCGCCTCGCGCGCATGCACGCGGGCGGCCGCGCGTAGGCGCGCCGTCAGGCGGTGGCGCGCGTGGGGGCGCCGGCCGGCGCCTGCTGGTCGTTCGAGGTCGCGCCGCTGTCGGCGATCGGCCCGGTCGAGGGGACGGCGGCGGCCACCGGGACGCCGTCGGCCCGCTTCGGTGCCGCCGGCGGGCACAGCCGGCCCGCGTTGACCCGTTCTTTCAGCTCCTTGCCGACCTTGAAGAAGGGGAGGCGCTTGGGCTGCACGCTGACGCGCACGCCCGTGCGCGGGTTGCGCCCCTCGTACGGGCGATAGCTGCGCAGCTCGAAGCTGCCGAAGCCCCGGATCTCGATCCGCTCGCCGCGCTTGAGCGCCGCTTCCATGGACTCGAAGACGATCTGCACCAGCAGCTCGGCCCGCCCCTTCGGAATCTTCTGCGTCTCACACAAAACGTCGATGAGATCCGACTTCGTCATCGTCCCGTCTTCCCCCCGTTCCGGTCGTCTCGGCGCGCGCCGTACGTCGGGCGGCGCGACCAAAACGTGAGCAACAGTTAACGGTAACCCCTTTCGCCGCCGCCGCGCAATCCCAAATCAATCTACCGATCAACCGGTCAACCCGGGCGATATTCCCCGAAAATTTCGCGAAAAACGTCGGCGATCTCGCCCAGGGTGGCACGCGCCTTGACCGCGGCGAGCAGGGCCGGAAAGACGTTGTCGGCGCCGCGCGCGGCGTCCCGCAGCGCCGCCATCGCGTGGCGCAACACGACCGCGTCGCGGGTGTTGCGCAACCGGCCCAACGCCGCCGCCTGGGCGGCCTCGATCGTGGGGTCGGTCCGGTGCAGCGGGGGAGCGGCCTCGGTCCCCTCGGTGAAGCGGTTGACCCCCACGATCACGCGCGCGCCGCTCTCCACCGCCCGCTGGTGGGCGAGGGCGCGCCGCTCGATCTCCCGCTGCGGGAAGCCGGCCTCGATGGCGGCGACCATCCCGCCGCGCCGGTCGATCTCGGCGATGAGCGCCGCCGCGCGGGCTTCGATCTCGGAGGTGAGCGCCTCGATCGCGTAGGCCCCGCCGAGCGGATCGACCACCTCGCCGGCGCCGCTCTCGTAGGCCAGGATCTGCTGCGTCCGCAGCGCCACCCGCGCCGAGGTCTCGGTCGGGAGCGCCAGCGCCTCGTCGTAGCCGTTGGTGTGGATCGATTGCGCGCCCCCCAGCACCGCGGCCAGCGCCTCGACGGTGGTGCGGGCCACGTTGTTGAGCGGATCGGCGGCGGTCAGCGTGGAGCCGGCGGTCTGGGCGTGGAAGCGGAGCATCTGCGAGCGCGGGTCGCGGGCGCCGAACCGGTCGCGCATCACGTGCGCCCACAGGCGCCGGGCGGCGCGGAACTTGGCCACCTCCTCGAGCAGGTGGGCGTGGGCGTTGAAGAAGAACGAGAGGCGCGGCGCGAAGGCGTCGACCGCCAGGCCGGCGGCGCGCGCCGCCTCCACGTAGGCGATCCCGTCGCCGAGCGTGAAGGCCACCTCCTGCACGGCGTCGCTCCCCGCCTCGCGGATGTGGTAGCCGCTGATGCTGACGGTGTTCCAGCGCGGCAGCTCGCGCGCGCACCAGGCGAAGCTGTCGGCGCACAGGCGCATCGAGGGCCCGGGCGGGTAGATGTACGTCCCGCGCGCGACATACTCCTTGAGGATGTCGTTCTGGATGGTCCCCGAGAGCGCGCCGCGCGGCAGGCCGCGCTCGTCGGCCACGGCGACGTAGAGGCAGAGCAGGGTGGCGGCGGTGGCGTTGATGGTCATCGAGGTCGACACCGCGTCGAGCGGCAGCCCCTCGAGGAGCGCGTGCATGTCGTCGATCGAGGAGATCGACACGCCGGCGCGCCCGACCTCGCCGCGGGCGAGCGGGTGGTCGGCGTCGCGCCCCATCTGCGTCGGCAGGTCGAAGGCCACCGAGAGCCCGGTCTGGCCCGAGGCGAGCAGGAACTTGTAGCGGCGGTTCGACTCGGCGGCGGTGCCGAACCCGGCGTACTGCCGCATGGTCCAGAGCTTCCCCCGGTACATGCTGGCGTGGACGCCGCGCGTGAAGGGGAACTCGCCCGGGCGCCCCAGATCGCGCGCCGGATCGAAGGGGGGCGCGCGGCCGGCCAGGCTCTCGGGGCCGTAGACCTCCTCGAGCGGGATGCCGGCGGCGGTCTCCAGCGGCGGCGGGGGCGCCTTGGGGCCGCGCTCGGCCATCGTCAGGCGACGGCGATCTCGGGGACGTCTCCGGCCACGATCAGCGTCGGCTCGGTCTTGCGCTGGATCTCCTCGACCGAGACGCCGGGCGCCCGCTCGCGCAGCGCCAGCCCCTGCGGCGTCACGTCGAGCACCGCCAGGTCGGTGATGATCCGGTGCACCGCGCCCACCGCCGTCAGCGGCAGCGTGCAGCGCTTCAGGATCTTTTTCTCATCTCCCTTGGCGACGTGCTCCATCATCACGATCACGCGCTTGGCGGCGGCGACCAGGTCCATGGCGCCGCCCATCCCCTTGATCATCTTGCCGGGGATCATCCAGTTGGCCAGATCGCCGGTCTCCGCCACCTGCATGGCGCCCAGGATCGCGCAGTCGATGTGCCCGCCGCGGATCATGGCGAACGACTCGGCCGAGGAGAAGAACGCCGCCCCCGGCACCGTGGTCACCGTCTGCTTGCCGGCGTTGATGAGGTCGGGGTCCTCGTCGCCTTCGTAGGGGAAGGGGCCGATGCCGAGCAGGCCGTTCTCCGACTGCAGCACGATGTTGGTCCCGGCGGGGATGAAGTTCGCCACCAGCGTCGGCATCCCGATCCCCAGGTTGACGTACATCCCGTCCTGGAGCTCGCGGGCCGCCCGCTTGGCCACTTGGTCTCGTGTCAGCACCGGCATCACGCGCTCCTCTTTCGGACCGTCCGCTGCTCGATCGGCTTCTCGAGGCCGCGGCTCTGGATGACGCGCGCCACGTAGATGCCGGGGGTGTGGATCTGGTCGGGCTCGAGCTGCCCGGGCTCGACCAGCTCCTCGACCTCGGCCACGGTCACCTTGGCCGCGGTGGCCATCATGGGGTTGAAGTTGCGCGCCGTCTTCCGGTAGACGAGGTTGCCGAGCCGGTCCCCCTTCCAGGCCTTGACCAGCGCGAAGTCGGCCAGCAGCGCCGTCTCCATCACGTAGGTCCGCCCCCCGAACTGCCGGGTCTCCTTCCCCTCGGCGACGATGGTCCCCACGCCGGTGGCCGTGTAGAAGGCGGGGATCCCGGCGCCGCCGGCGCGGATCCGCTCGGCCAGCGTCCCCTGCGGCGTCAGCTCGACCTCCAGCTGCTTGCCCAGGAACAGCCGCTCGAAGGTCTTGTTCTCGCCGACGTAGCTCGACACCATCTTCTTGACCTGCCCGTTGCCGAGCAGGATGCCGAGCCCCTTGTCGTCGACGCCGCAGTTGTTGGAGATGATCGTCAGCCCCTTGGTCCCCTTGCGGCGGAGCGCCGCGATCAGCGTCTCGGGGATGCCGCAGAGCCCGAACCCCCCGGCCATCATGGTCGCGCCGTCGAAGAAGTCGGCGATCGCTTCGTCCGCGCTGGCGACGGTCTTATCCATCGTAGGGCCCATCATAACCCGGCGGGCGCGGCCCGGAAGGGGCGGCGCCGGGGCCCTTGTGGGATAATCGAGCCCGACCTTCGCGCTATCTTCGAGTCACCTTCGAGGCATCTTCCGAGCCATGGCCATCGTCACCTTCACGACCGACTTCGGGACCCACGACGGCTACGTGGGCGCCCTTAAGGGGGTGGTGCTGTCGCTGGCGCCCGGCGCCACGCTGGTCGACATCGCGCACGGCGTCCCCGCGCACGACGTGGCGGCCGGCGCGGTGGCGCTCGCGCAGGCGGCGCCGCTGTTCCCGCCCGGGACCATCCACGTGGCGGTCGTCGATCCGGGCGTGGGCGGCGCGCGCGCCGACATCGTGGTGGCCGCCGGCGGCAGCCTCTACGTCGGCCCCGACAACGGCGTGCTGTCGCTGGCCGCGCGGGCCCCGCGCCAGATCCACCGGATCGACGCCCCCGGGTTCCGGCGCGAGCCGGTGAGCCCCACCTTCCACGGCCGCGACGTCTTCGCCCCCGCCGCCGGCCGGCTGGCCGCCGGCGCCCCGATCGCCGAGGCGGGCCCGGCGATGCCGGCGATGGTGGAGCTGGGCGCGCCGCCGCTCCACCGCCGCGACGGCGCGCTCGAGGGCGAGGTGATCCACGTCGACGGCTTCGGCAACCTCATCACCTCGCTCCCCGCCGAGGCGGTGGCCCGGATGGGGGCCGAGGCGAGCGTCGAGGTCGAGGGGACCGCCGGCCGGTTCGAGCCCCAGCTCGGGCGCACCTTCTCCGACGTGGAGCCCGGCGCGCTCATCGCCTACATCGGCAGCGGCGGGCAGCTGGAGATCGCGCGCCGCGACGGCTCCGCCTCCCAGCGCCTCGGCGCCGAGCGCGGGACCATCGTCCGCCTGCGGAGCGGGACGCCGTGACCGGCCGCCGGGCTCCCCTGGCCTGCGGCGCCCTGGTGGCCGCGCTCGGCGGCTGCACCGTGGGCGCGGGCGCCGGCTCGGCGAAGGGATCGCTGTTCGTCGCCAGCTGCAACAACGGCGCGCCCTACGGCACGGAGCAGGGGGGCGCCCTCGCCGCCGCGCCCTACGACCTGGCCCCTTCGTTCTTCGCGGGGACCCCCACCGACGACCAGGTGAAGGGGCTGCAGCAGATGAACGTGATGGAGATCCAGATGAAGACCACCGGCCTCGAGTTCTCGGACTCGCTGGGGTTCAACATCCAGAGCTCGCTCAACGTCGCCCGCTGCGTGCACGGCGGCCAGATGGCGAACGGCCAGCCGAACTATCTGGTCGACGAGCCGCTCCCCGCGCAGCTGGGGACCGCCGCCAACCCGGCGCCCACGACCTTGTGGTGCGACTGGAGCGGGATGGCCTTCAGCGACGGCGGCGCCCCCGACGCGGCGGTGGCGGGCACCCCCGACGCCGGCACCGCGCTCGACGGCGGGATGTCGACCATGGCCCCCGCGCCGCGGATCCACCTGACGCCGTACACGGACATCGTCGCCTCGCTGATCCTGCCCACCACCTGTCAGGGGGGCGTGGCCGCCGCCGTCGGCATGGACGGCTGGATCCAGTTCGACAACTTCGGGACCGCCGAGGCGACCGAGCCCACCTCGGGCTTCGTGATCAACTACGGCGATCGCCTGCACGCGACCTTCGACGTCATCCTGGGCGATCCGCGCTACGTCAACGCCATCCAGACCGGCATGCCCCCGCCGAGCTCGCCCGCCATCGGCGGCGAGCTGGCCGGCTCGTTCGACTTCGACCTGGAACGCGGCCGCGCGGCCCAGCCGTTCCCGTAGCCGATGGGCGAGCGCGCGCGCGACCCGCACCCGCGCGAGGTGACGGTGGAGATCGACGCCCTGGCGATGGGCGGCGACGCCGTCGGCCGCCAGCGCGATCCCGCCGGCGCCGAGAGCGCCAGCGACGGCCGCGCCACCTTCGTCCCCCTGGCCGCGCCGGGCGAGCGCGTGCGGGCCCGGATCGAGCGCGAGAAGGGGCGCGTCGCCTGGGCCGAGCTGACCGCCGTCGAGCGCCCGGGGCCCGACCGCGTGCCGCCGCCGTGCCCGTTGTTCGGGACCTGCGGCGGCTGCCAGTGGCAGCACGTCACCGTCGAGGCCCAGCGGGCCGCCAAGCAGGCGATCGCCGAGCGGGCCCTGGGCGCCGCGCTCCCGCCCGTGCGCGCCGCCGGCCCCGACTTCGGCTACCGCGATCGCGCCAAGCTGACCGTGGGGGCGGGCGGGGCGCTCGGCTTCCACGCCCGGAGATCCCACGCGGTGGTCGACCTGGGCGACCCGCCGCGCTGCCCGCTGCTCGGCCCCGAGCTGGCGCGCGCGCTGCCGGCGCTGCGGGCGCTGGCGCGCGGTCTGGCGCCGGGGATCGAGCTGGAGGCGCAGGCGGGCGCCGAGGGCGTGCACCTGAACGTCGTGCGCGCCGACCCCGTCAGCGCCGGCCACGCCCGCCGCGAGCTCGACCGCCTGGCCGCCGCCGGCGTGGTGGGGCTGTCGATCGGCGGCAAGCCGACCCTCGGACGGCCGGAGGTCGACGCCGCCGAGCCCGGTGGCCCGCCGCTGGCGATCCCGGGCGGCGGCTTCGCCCAGGCCGGGCGCGCGGGGACGGCGGCGCTGGTGGCGGCGGTGCTGGAGGCCGTCGGCCCGGAGCCCGGCGTGGTGCTGGAGATGTACGCCGGCAGCGGGACCTTCACCCGGCACCTGGCCGCGCGCGCCGCGCGCGTGCTGGCCTGCGACGGCGACGCGCGGGCCGTCGAGCGCGGGCGGCGGAACGCCCCCGGCGCCGCCTGGTCCGCCCGACCGCCCACCGAGGCGCCCGACACCGTCGTCCTCGACCCCCCGCGCGAGGGCGCCGACCGCGCCCACCTCGACGCCGCCCTCCGCGCCCGCCGCCGGATCGTCTACGTCTCCTGCGATCCCCAGACCCTCGGCCGCGACGCCCGGCTGCTGGCCGCCGGCGGCTTCCGCCTGGCGGGCGCCGTGGCGCTCGATCTGATGCCCCAGACCTTCCACGTCGAGGTGGTCGCGATCTTCGAGCCCGGGAACTCTTGACCGCCCGTCGCTTTTGCCCTAAAACCTGGCGCGTTCTGCGGGAGTAACTCAGTGGTAGAGTGCCACCTTGCCAAGGTGGACGTCGAGGGTTCGAACCCCTTCTCCCGCTCAAGATTTCGAAGGGTTAGGGGCGGTCGCGGCGCCGAATGAGGGAATCGGCGCGCATGAGGGAGGAATGAGGGAATGGGGAGGGGAATGCCACCCTGTTTTTGGTCGGTGGCGCTTGCGTTTTAGCGGTCCATACCGCGGGCTGGGGGGCGCACACGGCCGGTCTGGTTGTAGAGCAACGGACTGAAAATCCGCGACGGCCGTTTCCCTGATAGCGCCGCGTCGTCGAGGGCGCGCGGAATGCGGGGTTGGGGCTTCGGCCGTCGCTGGTGATCGCCCGCGGTGATCAGGAAACGGCAGCGCCTGTACATGCCGTGGACATGCGGACGCCTCCCCCCCCTCGGAGGGTCACTCCGCGTCCGGGGCATCCGGCGGCGGCGGCAGCTCGGCTTCCAGGTTGGCTGGCGCGGGGTGCTCTCCCGTTGGTGCGGACGCCTCGACGGCCTTGGGTTTGCCGACCGCTAGCCGCAATGCCGTTCACTTAGCGAGGAGGTGAGGCGGCAGGCGCACAAGAGAGTGAGAAAATTGCGAGCCGGCGGGGGAGGATCAGTATGTGGCGATCTCACAGGAGGTCGCGTTGCGGCTACAGCAGGCCCTGGAATCGGTCG
>DASZVW010001057.1:0-16379 GCA_035546895.1 Polyangia bacterium | reverse complement strand
GCCGCCGATGGCGTAGGCCGAGGTGTCGGCGCCGCCGCTCATGTTGATGACGCCGTTCTCGGTGATGGTCAGCGTCCCGCCGGCCACGATCTCCACCGCGCCGCCGCCGTGGTTGGCCTGGCCGACGGTGCTGGTGGCGCTGCCGCTGCTCGCCCCGCCGACCAGCGGGACGATCTCGGGCACGCCGTAAGGCGTCCCCCCGGCCGGCGGCGTGGTCGCCGTCCCGCCGTCGACCAGCGGGACCGAGCCGTTCCCTCCCTTGCCGCAGAAGGCGCCGCCGCCGGAGCCGATCATCTGGGTCGCGTCCGACTCGCCGGCCGCGCCGCCGCCGTTGCAGGCGTTGAGGCCGCAGATGCCGCCGCGCGCGTTGGTGGCCGGCCCGGGTGCGCCGCCGCAGTACCAGTGGTCGGTGCCGCTCTGCACGGCGGTGATGGTCCCGTCGATGGTGATGTTCCCGTCGGCCGCGATGATGAGCGGCGGCTCGCCGGTCACGGCGAGGGTCACGTTGGTCGCCAGCGTGTAGCTCTCGAACAACAGAAGCGCCGCGGTCCGACCGTCGCTCAAGGTCACGTGCGTCGCCATCGGCTGGCCGCCGTCGCCGCTGACCAGCGTGCCGGTGAAGGTGAGGCTGTCGGTGTCGAAGGTGTTGTTGTTGCCCTGGACCACGGTGGGGAGCCCCGCCGGGACGGTGAAGCCCGCCGGCAGGTTCGAGGGGTGGAACCCCGCCAGGCCCGCCGCGCAGGACGGGGCCGGCCCCTGGTCGACCGCGGCGTCCTTGTTGCCGGCGCCGCCGGTGCCCGAGGCCCCGCCGTGGCCGGCGCCGCCGCCGGTCCCCGAGCTGCCGCCGCGCCCGCCGTCCTGCTTGCCGCCGTCGGGGACGTAGGGCCCGCCGTCGAGCGAGCGGAAGTCCTTGGTCGCCGGGTCGTAGTCCTTGTCGAGCTTGGGGTCGACGCAGACGTGCGTGTTGACGGTGCAGACCTGCGGGTCCATCGACACCTCGCCGGGGAGGTTCCCCGGGCAGTCGACGTCGGTCTGGCACTGGCTGCGGCAGACCTGGTCGATGGCGCAGATGAGCGGCGTGCAGTCGCTGTTGTAGTGACAGATGGTCACCTCGGGCGCCTGGCAGGCGGTCGCCAGGTTGGCGCCGGCGCCCGCGTCGGCCACGCTGCCCGCCCCGGCGTCGGCGCCGCCGTCGGACGAGCCGGCGTTGCCGATCACCACGCAGTGCTCGTTGTACGGACAGTCGCTCGAGTCCCGGCACTGCCGCACGCAGTAGTTGAGCGCGCACACGAGCCCGGCGGGCTGGTACTTCTCGCAGTCGCTGTTACGCAGGCACTCGGGCGTGGGCGGCGGCTTCGACGATCCGCCACAGCTCAGGAGAAAAAAACCCAGGCTCGAAACGGCCACCGCCGCGGTCCAGATCCAACCTCCGCGCGTCTCCGCGAGCTTCATCGTCCCGATCGCCCCCTTGCGTAGGGCCCACCACTATCACGCGGGGGGGCGGCGCTCCAAGCGCTACTTCGCGGCCGCGTCTCGTCGACTTCTCGTCTACTTCTTCCCTTTGCCCTTGCCGCCGCCGCCCACCGCCTTGGTCAGCTTGGGCGACACCATCACCCGGTCCTTGGGGATGAAGGAGAGGGCGGCCTCGTAGGTCTTGGTCTTCTGCTGCTCCTGGTCCTTGAGGGCCCCCTTGTCGTCGGTCTTGTGCAACCCGAGCTTGGCGAAGGTGATGGCCGCGTAGGAGGCGATGGTCTCCTGCACGTTGGAGAGGTGCTGGTCGAACTCTTGCCGGGTCACGGTCACCTTCAGCACCGGCTGGTCGTCGAGCAGCCCGGTGTAGGTGACCTGCTGCAGCTCGGGGGCCTTGCTGAACATGCCGGTCAGGAACTCGGCCCAGTAGGTCATCGCGCTGTTGAACGTGAGGGCCTTCACGTACTCGTCCTTGCCGGCCTCGAGGTACGGGTAGGTGACGTCGACGGACTTCTTGGCGTCATCGACGGTCATCGTGGGCTTGTGCTTGAAGTTGTCGTCGACGCGCGCGACTTTCTTCTTCTCGGCCAGGTGGCAGGTGTCCTCCAGGTCCTCGGGCTCGTCGCGCCCGAGGCTGTGCATGAAGGCCTTCTGCACCTCCTCGGCGAAGGTCAGCGCGATGGCGTTCTCGCACTTCGGCCCCTTGTCGCCGTGGTCGCGCCAGATCTTGGCCACCGGGTTGGCGCCGGTCTGGGCGTCCCCCTCGGTGTTGTAGAAGGCGCCCAGGAAGGTGTTGGGCTCGAAGGTGTTGCGGGTCATCGCGTAGCGGTAGAGGAACTGCAGCGCGGGATAGATGTTGTCGCGGCTGGTCCGCTGCTTGAGGGCGACGTGGAGCTTCACGTCCTGGCCGTCGGTCGGCCCGCTCACCTCGTCGCGGACGACGGTGAACTGGGGGACGCCGGCCGGGATCTTGGGCTGGTCGCAGCAGGTGGTGGGGCCGGCCTGCTTCTCGGTCTGGCAGGCGGTGAGCGACAGCAGGGCGGCCAGGACGGCGCCCCCCAGAACCACAACGCTACGCGGCAGCTTGTGAGTGCGCATCATCCAGGAGTCCTCCGTGGGGTGAGAGCGGCGAGACGAGGCGGAAAGTACATCAACCGGCGCCCGGGGTGTCTTTCTTTCCAACGGCGGGGAGGTAGGGTATTGTACGTCGTCGGAGCTGATCGGCTTCGGTTCCCATTAATCCATTAAATGGCATCGACTGTCATGACGCGGCGGCCTCGGGTGGTCGCACTGATTTTTTCGATGATGCTGCTGGCGCTCGGCTCTAAAGAGGCGCGCGCGCAGCTCTCGCCGCAGCAGAAGCAGGAGATCCACGTCCACTACCAGCAGGCGACGCGCGCCTACGACCTGGGCAAGTACCAGGAAGCCATCGACGAGTACCAGAAGGTGTACGAGATCGACGGCGATCCGGTGATGCTCTACAACATCGCGCAGGCCTACCGGCTGAACGACCAGCCGCAGGAGGCGATCCACTTCTACCGGCGTTACCTGCAGCGCTCGCCCGATGCGCGAAACAAGGACGACGTCGAGCGGAAAATTGCCGCCCAGGAGAAGCTGATCGAGGAGCGCCGCAAGGCCGCGGCCGCGGTCTCGCCGCCGCCCCCCAAGCCGGCGCCTCCGCCGGTGACGGCCGTCGTTCCCCCGCCGGCCCCGCCGCCCGAGGCCAAGCCGGTGGTCGTCTCGCCGCCGCCCCCGCCGCCTCCGCCGGCCCCGCCGTCGACGACGGGCCGGGTGGTCGGCTGGTCGATGGTCGGCGCCGGCGTCGCCAGCGGCGTGGTCGCCGTCATCGAGGGCGTGCGCGCCAAGGACTTCGCCGACAAGGTGACCCAGATGTCGCAGTCGGGGACCGTCACCTGGAACTCGACCCTGGCCGGCTACCAGTCCTCCGGCAAGACCGCCAACATCGTCGCCATCGCCTGCGGCATCGGCGGCGCGGTCGTGGCGGTGGCCGGCGCGGTCGTCCTCATCACCAACGGCCCGTCGTCCCCGCCGGCGGCCAGCGACAGCACCCCTGCCGACTCGACCAACGTCAGCTTCGCCCCCTGGCTCGGCCCGGGCGTCGTCGGCGGCGGCATGGGGTTGAGGTTCTAGCCCGTGCGGTCGGCGCAGCACCTGGCCGTCCTGGCGACGCTGCTCTTCGGAGCGACCCTGCTCGGCGGCGGCTGCTACCGCCCGAACATCAAGCCCAACGGCTACCGGTGTGGTGACGGCGGCGCCTGCCCCGACGGCTTCGTCTGCGACCGCCCCACCAACTTCTGCGTGCAGACCCTCCCCGACGGCGGTGCCACCGGCGGGACGATGGGGACGGGCGGCAAGGGGGGAACGGGCGGAACGACCGGGACGGGCGGCAACCGTGACGCGGGCGTCGACATGCCGTGCGTTGGCCCCGTGGCCAGCTGTCAGCCCACCGACGCTGGCTTGTGTGACCCCGTCTGCAACACCGGTTGTGGCCAGTGTTTCGAGAAATGCTCGGTCAGCTCCGCTGGAGCGCTGACCTGCAACGCGCCGACACCGGGTGCGTCAGTGGGGCTCTTCAGCCCGTGCCAGCAGGTGGGCAACGGCGCGAACCAGACGGATAACTGCGAGCCTGGCCAGTTCTGCCTCTCGGCTGGAGAGTGTGGAAGTCGCTGCTACCAGTTCTGCCGCTCGGACAATGACTGCCAGAATGGAGCGAGTTGTTCGCGTGACGCCGGAGGAGGCCATAAGTTCTGCGATGCACCTCCGGCGGACTGCGATCCTGTAAAGGGTGCCGCGTCCGTCCAGCAATATTCGCGGTGTGCCGGCCCGCCCACGACGCTCAGTTGCTACCTCGGCAGTTCGAGCCTGACGAAGACGCTCTGCGATTGTGAATTCTCAGGTGGACGCTTTGGTGACTCGTGTACGCGCTCGCGGGACTGTTTCCCGGGGCTCGTTTGTTACGATCCGACGGGCGGAACGGGATCGGGCCCCAGGTGTTATCCGGTTTGCAGGTTGCCGGGCGACGGTGGCACGGATCAGACGAAGGTCGATGCTGGCGAGCAGCCATGTAACGGTGGCCCGAGCTTCTGCTTGCCGTTCAGTCCGCCAAATGCTCTCTACGGATATTGTAACAACGGTTAGAAATGACCGACGTACTTAGGCCCCGCTCGGGTGTGGCCATCGGGTTGGCGGCGCTGGTCTCCACGCTCTGCTGTTACTCGCCGAATATTTCTCAGCATGGGTTTATCTGCGGCGACAACGGCGCCTGCCCGGCCGGTTTTCACTGCGCCGGTGACAACCGCTGTTACAGCATCGCGGTCGACGCGGGCCCCGACGCGCCGGGCTGCACGTCGGTTACCTCGGTGACGACGCCGATCTGTCCGGCTGGGCCCGCACAATCGCAGGCTTGTAATCCCGGTTGCCAGACCGGCTGCGGCGGTTGTGGTTGGTGCTCGGTGGTCAACGGAGCGTCGACCTGCCTTCAGGGGACGGAAGGGGCGAAGGACGTCGGGGCGATCTGCGATCCGTCCTTGAAGAGCGATTGCAAGGCGGGGCTCTACTGTCAGCCGGAGTGCGGCACCGGCCGCTGTTACAAGTTCTGCGACAGCTCGGATGGTGCAGCTTGTGGCACCGGGTCGTCGTGTGGCCTGACGGCCAAAGACCCGAAGAGCGGAGGGCTCTTGCCTTTCAGTCTCTGCACGCTGGTGGTGAGCTGCGACGCGGTCGCTCAGAACAGCCCGAGCTGCCCGGCGCCGTTCGCGTGCTATCCGGCGACCGCCACCACGACCGAGTGCGACTGTCCGGGATCGACACCGGTGGGCCAGACCTGCAGGTTGGCTTCACAGTGCATGGCGGGTGACAGCTGCATCGGCACCGGCACCAGCACCGGCGTCGTCTGCCTTCAGACGTGCACGAGCAGTAGCCAGTGCACGTCCGGCCTCTGCAACACGACCCCCGGCGTGACGTACGGCTACTGTTTGTAAGCTTCGCGAGTGACCCGAGCTCGCCAGGCTTCAACGAAAGCCGCGTGCGGCGCCGTCGTAGGTCGGCTGTCCTTCGAGGGCGCGCCCGCCCGGTGCGCCTGAGCGCGTTGGTTTTCCGCTCACCGGGCGAAGATCAGCGCGATCGCGCGCGCCGTTCCACGGCCCGCGCCCCGACGGCCAAAGTCGAGTAGGCTTGTCGGCTCATGTCCTCGTCCCCGTCTGCCAATCTGCCGCGGTTCGCGTTCCTCACGCCGCGGACGCTGCCGGCCGCCTCGAAGATCGAGGGGCGGGTGGCGGTGCTGGACGTGGCGTTCGCCAGCGACGCCGGCAACGTGTCGTTCGAGCGGACGACGCTCCCTTTCATCAAGGGGCTGGGGCCGCGCCTCGCGGCCTGGGTCGACCACCACGACCACGAGCGGCACGCCGACTACGCGGGCGATCCGCGCTTCGTGCTGGCCACCAAGGCCGAGCACGGGGCCTGCCCGGAGCTGGTGACGCCGGAGGTGGTGCGCGCGGCCGGGCCGGTCGACACGGTGGCGATGCACCTCGATCTCGACGGGCTCTACTCGGGGGCCAAGTGGGTCCTCGGCGGCGTCGAGCCGTACGAAGGCGCCGACGCGGACGCGCGCGCGGTCGACACCCGGCGGGGCGAGCCGGGGCCGATCGCCAACCGGATCGACCGGGCGCTGCGGGCGCGCTTCCGCGACGAGACGCTCAAGCACCGGGTCATCCAGTACCTGCTCTCGCACGCCAAGTCGGCCGTCCTTTGGAGCGAGATCGAGGAGGCGGCGCGCGAAATAGACCCGCTGCTCGACGAGAGCAAGCGCCTCGCCGAGCGGTTCCAGATGATCGAGGGCGTCGCCTACGTCGAGTCGGCCGGGCGGCCGTACGACAAGACCGAGCTGCTGCTCATCGGGCAGGAGCGCTCGCCGGTGTCGGTGGTGCGCGACTCGGGGGCGCTGACCATCGCGGCCGACTTCGAGTCGGGGCTCGACTTCGTGAAGATGTTCGACCTCGGCGGCGGGATGCCGACGCGGGTGACCGTCCCCGAGGCGCGCCACGCCGAGGTAATGTCCAAGCTGGCCGCGGCGGTGGCCGCCCGCGCGCGCCCGCCGGGCGGGGTGTAAGCTCGGGCATGGCCACCAGGCGACGTCCGACCGAGACCGGGACCCACGCCGCGCTGGCGGCGCGCGTGCTGTCGGCCGCCGGCGGGCTGCGGGCCGGGCTGGCCTCCGAGGGGCCGCTCCCCTCGCGGCAGGACGTGCGGATCCTGGTCGAGGAGCTGCTGGAGGTGCTGTTCCCCGAGTCGCACCGGCTCGGCACCGACGGGGGGAGCCTGCAGGACCACGTGGCGGCGACCATCGGGTCGCTGGAGTCGCACCTCGAGACCGCCATCTTCCTGGGGCTGCACCGGCTCTGCGGCCCCAAGGACCGCGGCGGCGGCCGCTGCGCCCGGCGCGCGCGCGCCATGACCGAAGGGCTCCTGGAGGCGCTGCCGGAGATCCGCGCCGCGCTGGCCAAGGACCTCCTGGCGGCGTTCGAGTGCGACCCGGCCGCCAGCGGCGTCGACGAGATCGTCGCCTGCTACCCCGGCCTCTACGCCATCGCCATCTACCGCGTCGCCCATCGCCTCTTGACCGACGGCGCCCAGGTGGTGCCGCGGATGCTGACCGAGTACGCCCACTCGCGCACCGGCATCGACATCCACCCGGGCGCCACCATCGGCGCGTCGTTCTTCATCGACCACGGCACCGGCCTGGTCATCGGCGAGACCTGCCGCATCGGCGACCGCGTGCGCATCTACCAGGGGGTGACCCTGGGCGCGCTGTCGGTCCGCGACCGCAGCAAGGCCGAGGCCGCCGCGCCCGGCAAGCAGCGCCACCCGACCATCGAGGACGACGTGACCATCTACGCCAACGCCACCATCCTCGGCGGCAACACCGTGATCGGCCGCGGGGCCACCGTGGGCGGCAACGCCTGGATCACCTACTCGGTGCCGCCCGGCATCCGCGTGGGGGTGGGGACCTAGCGACGCTCTCGCCCCGGCTGTCCGCGCTGCTGCGCGACGTCTCGGCGCAGATCCTGGAGGCCCAGCGTCCCATCCGCGTCCTCCGCCTGCTGGCCTGGGGCGAGGAGCTCGAGCGGACGTTCTTCGCGGCGGGGGGCCGCGAGCCGCCGCGCCCCGAGTATCGCATCCCGCCCGAGGTCGCCGAGGCGGGGGCGCGCTTCCGGGCGCTCAAGGCGCAGGTCCCCGGCGACGGCGCGATCGAGATCTTCCTGCGCGACACCTGCGAGGCCTTCGCCACCGCGGCGCGCATGCTGGCCGCCGCCGGCACGCGCGAGTTCTACCACCACGCCGTCGAGCTCTACGGCCGCCCGGCCAGCCTGACCGCCGACCGGCGGACCACCAACCTGGGGCTGGCGCAGCACTTCCGGATGGTGGTCGACGGCGTGGCGGGGCGAGCCCCGATCCCCAGCCCCCAGGACGAGCTTTGCTACGCCGCCGAGGAGGTGGTGCCGCTGCTGGCGGCGCGGTTCGCGGCCTTCTTCCCCGGCCAGCAAATCGGCGTCGAGCTGGTCGACGGGATCGCCGCCAAGGCGGTGGCCGGCGTCGACGGCGTGAAGATCAAGCGCGGGGTGCGCTTCTCGGCCCGCGACCTGGCGCAGCTCGAGTTCCACGAGGGGCAGGTCCACGTGGCGACCGCGCTCAACGGGCGCGCCCAGCCGGTGACGCCGTTCATCGGCTACCCCTCGCCGCGGACCACCGGGACGCAGGAGGGGCTGGCGGTGCTGACCGAGTTCCTCACCCAGTCGACCAGCATCGACCGGCTGCGGCGGCTCGCCGATCGGACGCTGGCCATCAAGCTGGCGGAGGAGGGGGCCGACTTCTGCGAGCTCTACCGCTTCTTCCTCGAGCGCGGGAACGACGAGCTGAGCGCCTTCGACGGCGCGCGCCGGGTCTGCCGCGGCGGCCTCTGCACCGGCGGCGCCCCCTTCACCAAGGACGTCTGCTACCTGGACGGGCTCCTGCGGGTGACCAACTTCCTGCGCGTCGCGCTGGTCAAGGGGCACCTCGGCGACGTGCCGCTGTTCTTCGCCGGCAAGATCTCCGTCGAGGACGTGCCGCTCTACGGGCGCCTCCTGCGCGAGGGGCTGGTGCGGGCCCCCGTCTACCTGCCGGAGTGGGCGCGCGACCTGTCGTACCTGACGGCCTTCATGAGCTACTCGGCGTTCCTCGGCGAGTGCGACCTCGACGCCGAGCGCCGGCGCTACGAGGACCTCATGGCGCGGGCTGAGAGCGAGATGGTATGAGCCCCATCAGCTTGGCCCCCAGCGCGGCCGTGGCCAGGCAGGCCCACTGCGCCGGCGTCAGCCCGGCGTAGCGCTGGTCGGGCAGCGCCACGTCGGTCGCCCGCAGGAAGTCGAGCCCGAACCGGACCGGCGCGTACATCAACGCGGCCAGCCCGATGACGTGCCCGGGCGGGCGCGGCTTCTTGGCGTAGCGAAACAGGACGACGGTCATGACGATGGTGAACAGCAGCTCGTCGAGCCCCAGGTCGTGGCGCGGCCCGCCCGGGTAGTTCACCGAGAGGAAGAACGAGGTGTGGCGCCCCGGGTGGTCGTGCGCGGTGAAGCAGCCGGTGCGCCCGAAGATCCAGCCGACCGAGAGGCCAAGCGCCACCGCGTCGGCGTAGGGGAGGCGCGGGATCCCCTCTTTCTTGGTGTAGTAGAGAAACGCCAGGAAGGCCCCCAGGAAGCCGCCGAACGACGACAGCCCGGCGAACGGGTTGAACAGCACCGTGGGGTGCTCCTTGAGCCGCTCGGGGAAGTAGAAGATCACCGAGACCAGGTGGGCCATGATGAACCCGCCGATCACGATGCGGGCGTTGAGGAACCGCACGTCCTGCGCCTCGAGCCCCCGCTTGACCCCCTGGGCGACGGAGATCCGGTCGCCGACGATCACGCCGAGCGCCACCAGGACGCCGAACATGTAGATCGGCTGCCCCCCGATGTCGAAGAGGTGCGCGTTGAAATAGGGAATCATCGACTGCGCGCGCGCAGCGCCAGCACGATGTCGCGCTGGCCGTCGGCGTGGTAGCTGGAGCGGACCATGGGGCCAGCCTCGACGTGGGGGAAGCCGAGCGCCAGCGCCTCGGCCTTGAGGGCGTCGAACTCGGCCGGGGGGACGAAGCGGGCGACGGCCAGGTGCTTGGGGGAGGGGCGCAGGTACTGGCCGAGGGTCAGGATGTCGACGCCGATCTCGCGCAGCTCGCGCAGCACCGCGCGGACCTCGTCCAGCTCCTCGCCGAGGCCGAGCATGAGCCCCGTCTTGGTGACCGCCCCCGCGGCCTTGGCGTGGCGGAGGATGGCGTAGGAGCGCGGGTAGCTGGCCTGGACGCGCACCTGGCGCGAGAGGCGCGGCACCGTCTCCAGGTTGTGCGCGAAGACGTCGGGGCCGGCGCCGAGCACGGTGTCGACGGCGGAGGTGTCCCCCTTGAAGTCGCCGGTCAGGACCTCCAGCACCAGCTCGGGGCTCTCGCGCTTGACCGCCCGGATGGTGGCCGCCCAGTGCGCGGCGCCGCCGTCGGGCAGGTCGTCGCGATCGACGCAGGTGATGACCGTGTGCCGCAGCCCCAGCTCCGCCAGCATGGTCGCCACGTGCTCGGGCTCCTCGGCGTCGGGCGGCAGCGGGCGGCCGGTGGGGACGTCGCAGAACTGGCAAGAGCGGGTGCAGATCCCGCCCAGGATCATGATGGTCAGCGACTTCCGGTTCCAGCACTCGCCGATGTTGGGGCAGGAAGCGCTCTCGCAGACGGTGTGCAGCCCCAGCTCGGCGACCCGCTGCTTGAGGTCGAAGAAGACCTCGCCGCGCGGCATCTTCATCCGGATCCAGTCGGGCTTGGGCTGGAAATGGGGGCGGGCGATCGGTGCGGCGCCGCTCGCCTCCTGCTCGGCCTGCAGGACCCGCAGCTTTCGCGAGCGGGTCTCGACGATCCTTTCGGGCATTTCCGGGTTCAATCTACTCGATCCGCGGCGCCCTGTCCGCGGACGCCCGCGCGACGTCCGGAGGGCGCCGCCGGCGTTCCCGGCCGGCCCGGCGGTCGCGCCCGCGGACGGTTTGGCCACGGCGCGTAAATTGCTATCCTCGCGAGCATGCGCCACGGACGGTGGGATCGGGGTGTTCTGATCGCGGTCTTCTCGAGCGCCGCCGCCGCCGCCGGATGTGGCGGGACGCCCGCCGCCGAAGCGCGCCGGCCCGACGCCGGCGGCGGTCTCGACGCGCCGGTGGTCGTCGAGGACGCGGGCCCCGTCGACGCGAGCGTCGTCGACGTGGGGATCGGCCCCTGGACCGGACCGCCGGACGCCGCGCCGCCGGTGCCGCTCGACGACGTGACGGTCTACGCCTTCAGCCAGGTCGACGACCCCGATCCCGACCCCCAGGTCATCGCGCTGGCGCCCGACATGAGCATCCGGAACTGGGCGCGCTGGGACAGGTACGGCACGCTGGCGGACGAGGACTACGATTTCAGCTACGTCGCCAGTGCGCACGCGGCGGGGGTGAAGTTCATCGGCGGCACCACCGCGACGGTGCTGTTCCAGGACGAGTTCCCCAACCCCCAGTTCCCCTCGACCAACTACCGGGACGTCGCCACGCTCGACGCGACGGGCGCGCTGGTGTTCCAGGGCGGGAGCTTCTACCGTGGCTCGCTGGCCGACCCGACCTACCGCGACTACTTGATCCAGTTCTCCGAGGCGCAGATCGACGGCGGCGTCGACGGCCTGTTCTTCGACGAGCTCGGCGCGGACTACGACGGGTCGACCTACAACGGCAACGGCGGGTTCGACGATTACCACCTGGCCGACTTCAACGCCTACCTGCTCTGGCGTTACCCCGGCGCCGACTACGCCACGATGTTCGGGATGACCCCCGACAACCTGCTCAAAGCCGACGTCCCGGCCGGCGACCTGGTCCACAACTTCAACTACCGGAAGTACCTGGCCACTTACAGGTTGGGGGAGAACCCGCTCGACCCCGCCAACCTGCTGCTGCCGAGCTGGGGGAATACCTCGCCGGGGAACCGACCCGCCCCGGGCGCCGCCGACTTCGTCGACAGCGCCGAGCCCTATCGCTACTGGGGACAGATCGCCGCCACGCTGCGGGCCTACGCGCAGCAGAAGTACGGGCGATCGATCTATCTCACCTCCAACGGCATCTGGCCGCTGGTCGACTTCCAGGGGGTCGGCCTCTACAACTACAACCACGACGCCGACGGCGGTGGCGAGGCCGAGTACGTCCCGGTGACCCCAGGGTCGACGACCACCGCGGCCACCCTCAACGGGACGGTCAGCCTCCAGCGGCCGTTCTTGAACCTCAAGGCGCGCTCGGCGGCGCTGGCGCCCGGGGTGCCGGTGGTGCTGTTCATCGACTGGCCGACCGACTTCATGTCGGAGTACCTGCACATGCCGCAGAGCCAGCAAGAGGACTACTGGCGCCTCTACGCCGCCGAGGCCTACGCCAACGGGCTCTACTTCGCCTTCTTCCTGCGCGACACGGAGCCGGGCGATCCGACCGCGACCCAGCTCGGCCTGATGCCCTTCTTCCAGAGCCTGACGGCGTTCTACAAGGCGCACGCGGCGCTCTATCACGGGGTGGCCGCCGCCCCGAGCACGGTCACGGCGACGCCCTCGCTGACGACGAAGGTGATGATCGCGGTCGCCGACCAGGCCAGCCCGCGCCGGCGCCTCGTCCACCTGGTGAACCACGACTACGCCGGCGCGCCGGTCGAGCACGACGGCTTCACGGTGACCGTGCCGCTGCCGAGCGCCCCGACCTCGGCGACGCTCGCCTCGCCCGATCTCGCCGCGGACGTCACGCTGACGCCGAGCTACGCGAACGGCGCCGCCACGGTGACGGTGCCGTCGCTGGTCGCCTACGACGTCCTCGAGCTCGCGTACTAGCGCCCAGCCGCCACGCAACCGAGGCGCCGGGACGCCGATGACGGCGTGGTATCCTCGGTGTGTTGTCCTCTCAGCCGCATATTGAAGACCTGGTGGCGACGGAGCGCCTGCGCCCGTTGCGGCGTGTCGAGTACGACCGCCTCATCGCCGAAGGGTTCTTCGACGAGGACGACAGGATCGAGCTCCTCGACGGGGTCATCGTCGAGATGACTCGCCAGGGCCCCCGGCACGCGGCCACGGTCCAAAGATTGACGCGTCTCCTGATTCTGGCGCTCGACACGAAGGCCGACGTGCGCGTCCAACTGCCGTTCGCCGCTTCGGAGATCTCCGAACCCGAACCGGACGTCGCGGTCGTACCCTCGGGAGACTACGATCGCGCGCACCCGGGGGACGCGCTGTTGCTGATCGAGGTGTCGGAGTCCTCGCTCACCAAAGACCGTCGCGTGAAGGCTCGGATCTACGCAGAGGCTGGCGCTCCCGAGTATTGGGTGATCGACGTAGCGTCTGGAGCGATCGAGGTCCGGACGCAACCCACGGCCGGCGGCTACACCCAGATGCGGATCGCCCGGCCCGGCGAATCGATCCGCCTCCAGGCCTTCCCCGACGTGGAGATCGCCGTCTCCGACGTCGTGCGCTGAGCGGCCGCCCGGCGCCGCTAGATGTGCACCACCTCGCCGAGCGCGGCGGCGGTCGCCTCGTACATCACCTCGGAGAGGGTGGGGTGGGGGTGGACGGCGGCCAGCACGTCGTGCGCGGTCGCCTCGGAGGTCATGGCCACCGACATCTCGGCGATGAGGTCGGTGACCCCGTAGCCGATCCCGTGCACGCCGACGATCTCGCCGCGCGCCTGGTTGGTGATCACCTTGATGAAGCCGTCCGGGTGGTTGGCCCCCAGCGCCTTGCCGTTGACGTTGAAGGGGAACTTGCCGACGGAGATGTCGATCCCCGCCGCGCGCGCCTGGGCCTCGGTCTTGCCGATCGAGGCCACCTCGGGGTCGCAGTAGGTGCAGCCGGGGATGGCGTCGTAGTTGATGGGGACCACGTGCTTGCCGGCCATGGCCTCGACGGTGCGCACCCCCTCGGCCATCGCCACGTGCGCCAGCAGCGGCGGCCCGGCGCAGTCGCCGATCGACCAGATCCCGGGGCTGGTGGTCCGGTACTGGTCGTCGACCTGGATGAAGCCGCGGTCGAGCGTCACCCCCATCCCCTCGAGCCCGATCCCCTCGACATTGGCGCGCACGCCGACCGCCATCAGGACGCGCTCGGAGGTGACGGTCTCCTCCTTGCCGTCCGCGGTGGTGAACGACGTCGTCGCCGTCTTGCCGCTCACCTTGATGCCGGTCGTCTTGGCGCCGGTGTGGATGGTCATCCCCTTCTTCTTCAGCGCCCGGGTGAGCGAGGCCGAGACCTCCTCGTCCTCGATCGGCAGGATGCGCGGCATGAACTCGATGACCGTCACCTCGACGCCGAAGGCGTTCCAGAAGTCGGCGAACTCGATCCCGATGGCGCCGGCGCCGATGACCACCACCGACTTCGGCACCTCCGGCAGCACCATCGCCTCGCGGTAGGTGATGATCCGGTCGCCGTCGGGCTCGATGCCGGGCAGGAACTTGGCGCGCGCGCCGGTGGCGATGATGGTGCGCGGCGCCTCCAGCGCCAGCTTGCCCGCGGGCTTCCCGGCCGAGGTGGTCTCCACCTCCAGCTTGTTGCGCCCGGTCAGCGTGGCCGTCCCCTTGAGGTGGGTGACGCCGTACTTCTTGAACAGGCGCTCGACGCCGCCGGCCAGCTTCTCGGAGACGCTGCGGCTGCGGGCGATGATCTTGCTCCAGTCGAAGCTGACCGGCCCCTGGATGACGATCCCCATCTCGCCGGCGTGCTGGACGGCGCGCATCGTCTCCGCCGACTTGAGCAGCGCCTTGGTGGGGATGCAGCCCCAGTTGAGGCAGATGCCGCCGGCGCGCTCGCGCTCGATGCAGGCGGTCTTGAACCCCAGCTGGGCGCCGCGGATCGCCGCGACATAACCGCCGGGGCCGGCCCCGACGACGATCAGATCGTACTTGTCAGCCATGGGCGTTTGGATAGCACGAAACGCGCGCGGACGTCTCCGCGGGCGACGGAAAAGGGGGAGCGAAGTGAAGCTCCGGGGCCTTCCTTGCCATGAAGAAAAGGATGCGTGTATCCTGCGTTCGTCGGGCGGCGGCCGGCGTGCGGCCGAAGGGCCCGTCGAGCGGAGCTCCGAGTAACCCGGCACGGCAGGCCGCCGTGCCCCCCGTGAGGTCGCCCATGCCGTCCGTCCTTCCGCGCTCGCTTACCGAGATCCTGGCCCTGGCCGCCGTCCCCGCGGCGCTGCTCCTCGGCCCCGGCTGCAAGTCGAGCGGGAGCTCGCCCCCGCCGATCGCCTCGGCCGCCTGCACCGACCCCACCGCCTCGGTGGTGATCACCGACCCCACCAACTACACGCTCTCGGACGCGTTCATGCTCCAGCACGTGGTCCTCAAGGACAACACCGACCTGGTGTTCGACTGGAGCAAGCTGAGCGTCGACTTCTTCGGCAAGGCGGTCGATCCCACCACCGACGTCAACACGGTGTCGATCTCGCTCTGGAACCTGACCCCCGCGGACATCGAGCAGGCGCTCAAGGTCGACGACCTGCCGCTCGGCAGCAATTCGGGCGTCATCACCACCTTCCCGGACGGGACCTACACCCAGCAGGACCTGCTCAACTTCAACGAGCTCGGCAACCCGCTGCCGACCGACGAGCTGTGGGCGCGGTTCGACACCGCCACGCCGAACTACCAGTACCCGCAGGACCAGTACACCTTCCTGCTGATGGCGCAGAGCGGGACCGACGTCGGCCGCAAACCGCACAGCATCGCCCTCTTCAACATCGATCCCGGCGCCACGCAGACCGAGCTCGATCTGACCAACGACTCGACCAAGCTGAGCTACGCCGTCGACCTGGAGGTCGCGCAGCCGATGCTGGTGCCGGCCGGCGCGCCGTTCACCATCGACTGGAGCCAGATGACCAGGAACTGCCTGGGCAACACCTACGACTACAGCCAGATCACCGAGGCGGCGGTGGCCCACTTCACCACCAAGACGCTCCCCGAGCTGCAGCAGGACTTCCTCGACCTGGAGGACCTCGCCGACGGCTGGTGGTCGGGCCAGGTGATCGCCGGCGCCAGCATCGATCTCGGCACCTTGACCGACGCCGGCGGCGCCGCCTTCCCGGGGATCGACTCGACCGGCGTCTGGATGGCCGCGCTCTTCTGCGGCAACTGCAACAACCCGGCGCCCTGGTCGATCACCATCCTCGAGCCCTGCCGGTGAGGCTGGGCTCGGGCGGCGCCTAAAACGCCAGGGAGATCGGCTTCTCGAGGATGGCGACGATCGCCTGGAGCAGCTTGGCGCCGAGCGCGCCGTCGATGACCCGGTGGTCGCACGACAGCGTGATCGACATGCGCTGGCCGACGACGATCTTGTCGTTCTTGACCACCGGCTCCTTGCGGACGGTCCCCACGGCCAGGATGGCCCCCTCGGGCGGGTTGATGATGGCCGCGAAGTCGCGGATCCCCATCATGCCGAGGTTGGAGACCGAGAAGGTCGCGCCGGTGTACTCCTCGGGGCGGAGCTTACGTTCGCGCGCCCGCTTGGCCAGCTCGCGCGCCTCGCTGGCGATCTGACCGATGGTCTTCTTGTCGGCGTCGCGGATGACCGGCGTGATGAGCCCCTCGTCGATGGCCACCGCCATGCCGATGTCGACGCGCGCGTGCTGGGTGATGGCCTCCTCGCCGAACGAGGCGTTGGCCTCCGGGATCTTGCGCAGCGCCAGCGCGCAGGCCTTGAGGACCAGGTCGTTGACCGACAGCTTGGCGCCATGCACCTGCGCCACCTGCTCGCGGAACTCCATCGCGGCGTCCATGTCGACGTCGGCCGTCAGGTAGAAGT
>DASZVW010001056.1:0-2389 GCA_035546895.1 Polyangia bacterium | reverse complement strand
GCCTCCCCGCCGCGAGCGCCCCGAGAAGAAGCGCTCCACCCGGCCCAAGCCGGAGGAGCGCGAGCGGGGCAACTGGCGCTGGGACCGCAACCCCGACGACGAGTAGGGACGGGCGGGGGCCGACACCCCCGCGCCCGCCGGCGGCCGTTCGTAACGCGCGCCCGCGGCAAAAAAGTGCAATAATCCGCCCAGGGCGCGCACGTGACGCCGGGGCGGATTTTGGTCGTCGACGATGATCCGTGGATCCAGCGGATCGTGGCGCGCACCCTCGGCCAGCGCGGGCACCAGGTCAGCCTGGCGGGCGACGCGCCGGGGGCGTTCGTGGTCGGCTCCAAGATCAAGCCCGACCTGATCATCACCTCGACCTCCCTGCCCGCCATCGAGGGGTGGGCCTGGTGGGAGCGGCTGCGCGCGCTCCCCGCCTGCGCCGACGCGCCGATCATCTTCCTCGGCTCCGACCTCGACGCCGCCGTCGTCATGCGCGGCGCCGGGCCGCGCGACCAGCGCCTCCGCAAACCGTTCCGGGCGGAAGATCTGGAGCGCGCCGTCGTTACAGCTCTCGGGGGCGGGACAGTGCACACGCTCGTTGGTCAACCCACGGCGCCGGCCGACGCCGTCGAGGTCCGGCCCTCGGCGGGCCACCGGCCGCTGTCGGCGCTGCGCGGCGCGCTCGACCAGCTGAGCCTCTCCAGCGTGCTCACGGTGCTGGAGATGGAGCGGAAGACCGGCATCCTGCTGGTCGAGCGCGAGGCGGGCGTGGCGCGGCTGTTCATCCGCAAGGGGCACGTCATCCGCGCCGACAGCGAGCAGCCGCGCCTCACGGGCGCCGCCGCCGTGTACGAGGCGCTCACCTGGCGCACGGGCTCGTTCGACTTCCTGATCGGCGACATCGGCGGCGTCGACGAGATCCAGGCCTCGACCACTTTCCTGCTGCTCGAGGGGGCGCGCCGCCTCGACGAGAGCAACGAGGATCGCCGCGCCGGCGCGCGCGAGAGCAAAATCTAGCCGGGCCTGCTAGGTTCCGGTCCCGGACGTGCGGGTGCAGACGACAGGGTCCGGCGAGCCGGACGTGATCGAGCTCGACATCGTGGTGCCGGTGGAGTGCGGCGGCTGGCGGCTCGACCACTTCCTCAAGCGGCGGATCGGGCGCCTGTCGCGCACCCGCATCCAGTCGATCATCCGCGAGCAGATCTTCTTCTCCGACGGGCGGGCGGCGCGGCCCGCCGCCTCGGTGCGCGCCGGCGAGACCATCCTCCTGCGCCGCCCGGCGCCGGTCGAGCCCGAGGTCCCCCGCCGCTTCGACGTCCTCCACGAGGACGCCAGCGTGCTGGTCATCGACAAGCCGGCCGGGCTGCCGATGCACACCACCGCCAAGTTCTGGCGCAACACGCTGACCGCGCTCCTGCGCGAGCGTTACCCCGACGAGCAGATGGAGGTGGCCCACCGGATCGACCGCGAGACCTCGGGGGTGCTGCTCATCGCCCGCGGCCGCGCGGTGGCCAGCTTCCTGACCCGCGCCTTCGCCCGCCGCGCCGTCGGCAAGACCTACCTGGCGCTGGTCAAGGGGCAGCCGCCCGACGAGGGGCGGATCGACCGGCCGCTCAAGCTGCTCGACACGCCGTCGCACGTGATGATGGGGCCGGCGCCCGACGGCTTGCCGGCGGTCACCCGCTTCCGGGTGCTGCGCCGCTTCGCCGCCCACGCGCTCTGCGAGGCCCACCCGGAGACCGGGCGGCAGCACCAGATCCGCGTCCACCTGCAGTCGATCGGCCACCCGATCGTGGGCGACAAGCTCTACGGCGCGGGCGAGGCGCTGTTCATGCGCGCCTGCGACGAGGGGGTGACGCCCGAGCTGCTCGCCCTCTTCGACGGGCTGCCGCGCCACGCGCTGCACGCCCACCGGTTGACCTTCCCCCATCCGCTCACCCGACAGCCGATGACCGTCGAGAGCCCGCTGCCCGCCGACCTCGCCGACTACCTGGCGGCGCTCCCCTGAAGCTCACTCACCGCTCGGCGTGTCGAGCACGCGCGAGATGCTGAGATCGAGCCGGCTCAGGAGCAGCCCGGCCAGCGAGCGGAACTCGCCCGGCGGAAGCCGCAGCTTGGCGCAGACGGCGCGCTCGGTCGCCTCCAGCACCTGCTCGCGCGCGCGGGCGATCCAGCGGGTCACGGTCGACTGGTTGACGCCGTAGACGTTGGCCAGCTGCTCGTGCGAGAGGCCGCTCACGATCGTCAGCTTGAGCAGCAGCCGGTCGCGGTCGGTCAGCCCCGCCAGCGCCTCCCGCACCGCCGCCTCGAACTCCGCCTTGTAGCGGGTCCGCAGGTAGTCGACCTCCGGGTGCTCGTGCGCCGGCAGCACCTGCTCGACCAGCGGATCGCCGCCCGCCGT
>DASZVW010001055.1:0-3790 GCA_035546895.1 Polyangia bacterium | reverse complement strand
AGCGCGAAGACCAGCGCGTTGGCGGCGAGGAGGCGCAGCTCGCGGTGGTTGCCCGGCCAGTCGTGGGCGGCGAGCCGCTCGAGCGCCTCGCGGCTGACGAACACCGAGAAGGCGTCGCGGCGGGCGGCGGCGGCGCGCGGGCGCCCGAACACCACCACGCTCTCGCCCTCGGCGAAGGCGTCCGGCGTGGGGAAGCGGGCCAGGTAGGCGCGCACCAGCGGGCGCAGCGGCTCCGCGCGCAGCGCCTCGAGGAAAGCGAAGCGGACCAGATCGGGCAGGTCCTGGCGCCGCTCGCGCAAGGGGGGGACCCGCAGCCGGGTGGCGGGGTTGAGGCGCAGGTAGAGATCGGCGCGGAAGCGCCCGGCCCGCACCAGCGCCTCGACGTCCTCGTGCGTGGCCGCCACCAGCTTGGGGACGGCGGGCCGCGGCCGCGCGTCGCCCAGCCGGGTGACCGTCCCCCGCTCGAGCACCAGCAGGAGCTGGCGCTGCAGATCGAGGTCCAGGTTGGCGATCTCGTCGAGGAACAGGGTGCCGCCGTGCGCCTGCTCGAACACGCCGGCGTGGTCCTCGACCGAGCCGGTGTAGGCGCCGCGCCGGGCGCCGAACAGGTGCGCCGCCAGCAGCGCCGGCGGCACCGTCGACAGATCGGTCACGATGAGCGGCCCCTTGGCGCCCGAGCGCGGGTGGATCACGTGCTCGGCCAGGAAGCTCTTGCCGGTCCCGGTCTCCCCCTCGACGAGCAGCGGCAGCGGCGAGCGGG
Source organism: Polyangia bacterium (assembly GCA_035546895.1). Lineage (GTDB taxonomy): Bacteria > Myxococcota_A > Polyangia > Fen-1088 > Fen-1088 > JADGRB01. Next base: position 3,030 of record DASZVW010001055.1, on the reverse strand, counting down.
CGGCCGTCTCGATCTGCCGGCGCAGCTCGGTCATGGCCGGCGCGCGCCCCCAGAAGATCGGCCCCTCCTGCGCGCTGTGCGAGAGCGCCAGCGCGCGCGCGATCTCGGCGGCCAGGCTGCGGCTGTCGACCACCTCGTTCTCGCACAGGTAGACCAGCGGGTCGGCCGGCCGCTCGGCGCCCAGGTCGGAGCCGGTGGTGGTGAGCATGACCACCGGCAGCGTCGGGTAGCTGGCGCGCAGCTTGTCGAGGATCAGCAGCCCCTGCCGGCGCCGCAGCGACTCCAGCGCCGCCTTGCGCGCCTTGGCCTCGGCGGGGAGATCGGCCTTGTCCTCGGGGAGCAGGCGCTCCTCCGGCAGCGCGAAGTGGAGATCGAGCACCACCAGGTCGGGGAGCGCCGCCTGGCCGCCCAGCGCCTCGGCCGCCTCGGCGTAGTCGTGCGCGCAGCGGAGCGGGCAGCCGCGCGTCCGCTCCTCGCAGACCTGGCAGGGGATGTTGCGCCCGCAGCGGGTCACGGTCTCGAACTGCGGCATCTGCCGATGGACCATCTCCACCGTCTGGTCGCGGTCGTCGATGACGAGCAGGCGCGGCATCTAGCGCTCTCCTTCTTTCAAGGCCCGTGCCAGCGCGTCGAAGGCCGCCTCCAGCGCCAGCACGCCGTCGACGTCGCCCGCCGCGGCGGCGGCCACCGCGCCGTCGAGCGCGGCTTCGAAGCGCGCCAGCGCGGGCGCGTTCGGTTCGCCGGGGCCGTCGGCCGCCAGCGCCGCCCACAGCGCCGCCGCGGTGGTGGCGTTCCCCTCGTCGTCGACCAGCCGGGCCCGGAGCTCGCCGGGCGCCGGGGCGCCGCCCAGATCGCGGCGATCGCGGGCCGGCCAGACGAGGCGCTTGACCAGGTCGTGCCGCAGCCGCGCCAGCCAGCGCTCCGTCTCCATCTCTCGATTATATAGAAATGAATATTCAAAATATAGATATGGTCGCGGCGGCCCGGCGGGGCGCGCATTCGGGCAAGGCGCGGCGGTCGGCACGGCCGCTGCAATCGCCACCGACGTCGAAAGGAGCCCGCCCATGGACACGTTCAAGGACCGCCTCAAAAAGCTCGCCTCCCGCTGCTACGTCTTCTTCCGCGCCGCCGGCGCCGCCGTCGTGCTCGGCTGCCTGGAGGTCTTCGGCAGCGCGCGCGGCCGCCGCTACCTGGCCGCCGTCGCGCTGGTGGGCCTGACGGCGCTGATCTTCTTCCGCCCGCCGGTGCAGGTGGTGCCCGCCGGCGAGGTCGGCGTGCGCCTCAACCGGCTGACCGGCGGGGTGAGCGTGGTCCCCGAGGGGCCGGCGCTGATGGTGCCGCTCTTGCACGAGCTGCGGCGCTACTCGCTGCGGGACCAGATCTACCGCCCGGTCGAGAGCGCCTCCGCCGAGGGGGCGGCGCCGTTCCAGTCGGTCGAGGGGCTCTCGGTCGGGGTGGCGGTGACGGTCCGCTACGCGCTCGATCCGGCGCGGGTGGGCGAGGTGGCCAAGCGGCTGCCGGCCAACGTGGGGGCCGACCTGATCGAGCCGGTGGTCGACGGCGTGCTCCACCGCGCGCTGGCCAAGCGCACGGTGCGGGAGATCTTCAGCGACAAGCGGGTGGAGATCCAGGACGACATCCAGGCCGAGCTGCGCGATCTGCTGGGCAAGGACGGGATCACCGTCCGCGCGCTCTACCTCGGGCACGTCGACCTGCCGGCGCAGTACCGGGCCGGCCTCGAGGGGATGCTCTCCGAGGAGCTGGCCACCGAGAAGATGCGCTACACGCTGCAGCTCAAGGAGAAGAAGGTGAAGGAGTCGGAGCTGGAGGCCGACGCTGCCAAGGTCCAGCGCGAGAAGGCCGCCGAGGCCGCCGCCTCCGAGGAGATCATCGCCGCCAAGGCGCGCGAGGAGGCGATGAAGCACGTGCTGCCGCTCAAGGAGAAAGAGATCGAGCAGCGGCGCCTGGAGGCCGAGGCGCGCAAGGTTCAGCGGATGAAGGACGCCGAGGGGGACGCGGAGGCGCGCAAGATCGAGACCGCCGCCGAGGCCGAGGCGCGCAAGAAGCTCTCCGACGCCGACGCCTACCGGATCGAGGTGACCGGCAAGGCCAACGCCGACCAGCTGGCGCGCGACTCGGCGCTCATCGCCAAGAACCCGCTCCTCATCCAGAAGACGCTGGCCGACAAGCTCTCCGACAAGATCCAGGTGATCGTGGCGCCGCCGTCGGCGGGCGGCTTCTTCGCCGGGGGCCTGCTGGGGATGCAGGCCCACGCCGCGGCCGCGCCGGCGACGCCCGGCGCGCCGGTCGCCAACGCCACGCCGGCCAACGACAACGCCGCCGCCTCGGAGGGGGAATAACATGACCCCCGCGGTCGTCCTGCTGGTCGCCCTGGTGGCGGAGGATCCGGCCGTCCTCCGCAACGCCCCCCGCGACGACGCCCCCGCGCAGGCCACCTTGTGGCGCGGGGACTGGCTGGAGGTGCGCGGCGAGGCGGCCGGTTTCCTCAAGGTCTACGACCACCGCCACGAGCGCCCGGGTTACGTCCGCCCGGCGCAGGTCCGGGCGTACCGGGTCGACGCCGAGGCGGCGCCCGAGCTCGGCGCGGTGGTCCGCTTCCTGCGCGACGCCCCGGGGTACGAGTCGCTGGGGATCGGCTACGCGGCGCTGGCCTTGCGGGCCACGCCGGCCGGCGCCGACACCAGCGGGCTGCTGGCCGCCATCGGCAGCATGGCCGACCGGCTGGCCCGGCGGGCCTCGGCGCGGCGGGCCGACGCCAAGGACGCCACGCTCGCCGCGCACCTCGCCGTCGCCGAGAGCTACGGCGTGAAGTTCGAGGTGGTCGGGCCCGAGGCGTCGGGCGAGCGCGCCAAGGTCTGCTACGACGGCGAGGCCTGGGTCGAGGTGCTGGCCGCGCCGGCCGCCGCCCCGGACGAGCGGGCGCGGGCGGCGCTGTTCCTCTCGGTCGATCCCTGCCGCGACGCCGCGCAGGCGCCGGCCGAGGCGCGGCTCTGGAACGACCGCCGGCTG
>DASZVW010001054.1:0-1946 GCA_035546895.1 Polyangia bacterium | reverse complement strand
GCCTCGCCGTCGACGGCCGCCGCGGCGGTCGACACCACCGCCCAGAACCTGAAGCTCAATCTGACCGTCGGGGCCATGGGCTACGCGGGCGGCGGGATGATCTTCGATTCGTGCGTGAACGCCTCGACGTTCACCTCGGTGCAGTTCTCGGCCACCCTCACCGCCGGCAGCCTCACCGGCTGCGCGTGGCAGGTGCAGCTCCAGACCCAGGACCAGCGCCCGAGCAACGCCACCAACCCGAGCGGCGGCACCTGCAACCCCGACGCGGGCGCCAGCTGCTACCGCTACCCGGCGGCCACCCTGGCGGCCCCCACCGCGACCGCCACCACCTTCACCGAGGCGTTCACCGCCTTCAACAACCCCGCGAGCTCGCCGGTCGCGACCCAGTCCCAGGTGGTGGGGATCCAGTGGCAGGTGAACTCGTCCGCGGGGACCGGGACCTGCACCGCCGAGATCCGCATCGACAACATCAAGCTCCAGTAGCGGCGCCGGCGACCTACGCCCGCCCGGCGCGCCCAGATCGCCTCGCCGACGCCCGACTGGGGGTCTCCTGGATCTCGGCTTGGCGGGGGCGGCCGGTCGGGCGGGCCCCCGCCGCATCCGCGCGTCCCCCTGCGACGTCGCGCCCGGATGGGGGTCGGGTCGAGGCTTGAGGTAAAATGGCGGCCGGAGCGGCCGTCGATGCCCAGGTTCCGCGTGGTCCTCAGAGGAGCGCCGGTGTTCTTGCAGGACGGCGGCGCGCAGCCGGCGCCCCCCCTCGCCTTCCTCGCCGTCCGCTGGATCCGGGCGAAGACCGCCGAGAGCGCCGGCCTCGGGGCCTGCCGCCTGGTGCTCGCCCAGCTGGCGGCGAAGGGGACCGGGAACCCGCCCGACCGGCCGGTGGCGGTGACCGTCAACCGGCTGACCCCGGCGCGCTGGCTCCGCGCGCTGTGGCCGGGGCGCGGGCGCGGGTTCTCGTTCTACCCGGACGACGAGGTCCGCTGACCAAGCGGCCTCAGAAGAGCCGTCAGTTGCGGAGGTAGTGGCAGGTGTAGCCGCCGGGGTTCTTCTCCAGGTACTTCTGGTGGTACTCCTCGGCGCGGGTGAAGGGGCCGGCGTCGACGATCTGGGTGACGATGGGGCTCTTCCAGCGCCCGGACTTCTGCGCGTGGTCGCGCGCCAGCTCGGCCACCTTGCGCTGCTCGGGCGAGGTCACGAAGATGGCCGAGCGGTACTGCGTGCCGACGTCGTTCCCCTGCCGGTTCGGCGTGGTCGGGTCGTGCATCCGGAAGAACCACTTCTCGAGCAGGTCGTCGTACGACAGCTTCTTGGGATCGAAGGTGACCTTCACCGACTCGGCGTAGCCCGTGGTGCCGGTGTGGACGTCCTCGTACGTCGGGTGCGGCAGCTTGCCGCCTTCGTAGCCGACCTCGGTCTGCACCACGCCGGGGATCTGGCGCAGGATGTCCTCCATCCCCCAGAAGCAGCCGCCGGCCAGGATGGCGGTCTCCAGCGTCGGCGAGCAGCCGGGCTTCTCGCCGGGCGGCGGGCGCGTGCAGGTGTTGGCCGCCGGCGCCGACGACGCGCTCGCCGCGACGGCCGCGCTCGTGCCGCCGGCCGCGCTCGTGCCGCCGGCCGCGCCGAAGAGGGGCGCGTAGGCGCCGTACCCTTCGGCGGCCAGCTTGTCAGCGGGGATGAAGCGCAGCGACGCCGAGTTGATGCAGTAGCGCATGTGCGTGGGCGCCGGCCCGTCGTCGAACAGGTGGCCGAGGTGCGACCCGCCCGCCACCGAGCGGACCTCGGTCCGCTCCATCCCGTGCGAGCCGTCGGGCGACTCGGCCACCCGGTTGGCCTCCACCGGCCGGGTGAAGCTGGGCCACCCGGTCCCGGAGTTGAACTTGTCGGTCGAGCTGAACAGCGGCTCGCCGGTGGCCACGTCGACGTAGAGCCCCGCCCGGTGGTTGTCC
>DASZVW010001053.1:0-11931 GCA_035546895.1 Polyangia bacterium | reverse complement strand
GGGGACCAGCTGCGCGAGCTGCCACGATCCGGCGCACGCCTTCTCGGGGACGCACGGCTCGCGCGTCGGGGTCCCGCTGGGGAGCCGGCCCGGGCACTACGCCCGGCGGACGGCGCCCTCGGTGCTCTACCTGCGCTACGTCCCCGCCTTCCACTACTTCGAGGACGACGAGCTGCCGGCGCCGGAGCCGCGCGGCGGGTTCTTCTGGGACGGGCGGGTCGACGACCTGGTGTCGCTGGTGCGCCAGCCGCTCTTCAACCCCGACGAGATGAACGCCGGCACGCCGCGCCTGCTGGCCAGCAAGATCGCGCGCGGCCCCTACGCGCGGGAGTTCCGGGCGGCGCTCGGCGCGCCGTCGAGCCCGGAGGCGGTCCTGCACGGAGTGGGAGTGGCGATCGCCGCCTATCTCGACAGCGACGAGATGAACCCCGCGACCTCGAAGTACGACGCTTACGTGCGCGGCCAGGCGACGCTGACGGACCAGGAGGTGCGCGGGCTGGAGATCTTCAAGGACCGCCGCCGCGGCGCCTGCGCCGGCTGCCACCGGATGGCCGAGACCTCGACCAACCCGGCGGAGTCGATGTTCACCGACTACGGCTACGACGCCATCGCGCTCCCGCGCAACCGCGCGCTGCCGGCCACCCGGGACGCGGCCTCGTTCGACCTCGGCCTCTGCGCGCGCCGGAGCGACGACCAGCTCCCCTCCAGCGACGAGAAGCTGTGCGCGACGTTCCGGACGCCGTCGCTGCGCAACGTCGCCGTGCGCGAGAGCTTCGGCCACAACGGCGTCTACAAGACCCTGCGCGAGATGGTGACCTTCTACGCGCGGCGCGCGGTGGCGCCCGGGCGCATCTACCCCGGCGAGAAGTTCGACGACGTGCCGCCCAAGTACCGCGCCAACGTCAACATCTACGCCCCCGTCTACAACCGGAAGGAGGGGGCGCCACCGCCGATCTCGGACGCGGAGATCGACGACGTGCTCGCCTTCCTGAACACGCTGACCGACGCGCGGTATCTGGCGCCGGCCGCGGGTGGGACGGCCGTCGCCGCGGCCCCGGCCCGGTAGGACGCCGCCCATGAGGAGGTGCCGGACATCGCTCCTGACGGCCGCCGCGCTCGGGGCGGCCTTGTTCGCGCCGGCGCGCCTCGCTTCGGCCCACGCCGTGGGCGTCTCCAGCGGCGAGTACCGCCTCGACGGCCGCGTGCTGTACGGCGACCTGGGGATGGCCGCCCGCGAGCTCGCCCGCCTGCTCCCCGCCGTCGACGCCGACCACGACGGCACCATCGATTCGCAGGAGATCGTCGCCGGCCGCCCGGCGGTCGCCCAGGCGCTGGTGAGCGGCTTGGTCGTGACCGCCGACGGCCAGCCTTGCCCCGGCTCGCTCGATCGCGCCTGGGCCATGGAGGGCGACGGCGGTGTCGTCTTCCAGGTCCGCTTCACCTGCCTCGCGCCGCCCGGCCGCCTCACGCTGGCGATGTCGCTCCTCGACCGCCTGGCCCCCGGCCACCGCCACATGGCCCGCGTTTTTCGCGCCGGCAAGGCCGAGGTGAAGGTGCTCGACCGTGCCCACGCCGTCTGGACGCTGTCCGGCGGCGGCCCCGGCTCCGGTGCCCTGGCGCTCGCCTGGTCGATGCTGAAGCTCGGCGTCGAGCACATCCTGACCGGCGCCGACCACCTGGTCTTCCTCTTCGGCCTGATCCTGGTCGGCGGCCGCCTCCGGTCGCTGATCGGCGTGGTGAGCGCCTTCACCATCGCCCACTCCATCACCCTGGCGCTCGCCGCCCTGTCGATCTTCACCCCCAGCCCCCGCCTCGTCGAGCCCGCCATCGCCCTCTCCATCGCCTACGTCGGCCTCGAGAACCTGTTCGTCCACGACGCCAGCAAGCGCTGGCGCATCACCTTCCCCTTCGGCCTGATCCACGGCTTCGGCTTCGCCGGCGCCCTCCGCGAGATCGCGCTCCCCCGCCCGCAAGTGCCGGTGGCCCTGGTGTCGTTCAACCTGGGCGTCGAGATTGGCCAGCTCGCGGTCCTGCTGGTCGCGCTGCCGCTGGTGCTCACGCTGCGCCGCGCGCCCTGGTTCGGCGAGCGCGGCGTCCGGGCGTTGAGCGTCGCGATCGCGATCGGCGGCGGTGCGCTGTTCGTCGCGCGGCTCGTTGCGAGATAGGTTCGGGTAGATACCCGATTGCGACGTGGCCCCGAAAACGATTGCTTGCGAGCTTGATCACGAAATTAGGCGAACAACCGGGGACTGGTCAAGTGTCCAGTGTCGAGTCGAGAGGTTCAAATGGCGCGTGCTGGCTGGTGGAAGATCTCGAAGTGAGAGCGTTTTAGTTATGGTTAGTTGCGTCCTCGCGCCTCTGGATTGAGGGCGACCGGAACGGAAGTTCACAACGGGCAGCAATCCAGGATATTTTATCGACCGGCCGATTCAGAGTGCATCCCGTCGGCCGCCCTGAGAATGGCCATCGCTGCTATCCACAGCTTCCTTGTGCATCCGGGGAAGAACGCCGACGACGTTCCCCCTCTTAGCGGCACTCGCGTCAATCGGAGCGACGCGGCCGGCCTCGTCAAGATGCTCGAAGAGATATACGCGAAGGCGGACGCCGAGTGCACGATCGACATCTCGTTCAATCGCGCCGCCAATGGGACGCAGCAGAACGACTGCCGCGACCTTGTCCTGGCATACGCCCAGCATCGCCGTATAGACGACGGCCGTGCGCTTGCTCTTCGTCTTCAGGGGGTGACGACGAATCGCTCTAGACTCGGCCTTTTGTTCCTTATGGCCGGCGACGAGGATCAATACACCAAGCTCGTCGTCTCGCGATTTCCGGCCGATAGCGGCGTCCTTGCCGAGCAGAGCGCCGGCAGCCTCTCCGTTCAGTTCCTTGAGCGCATTTTCATGAAGAGTGCTTTTGCCTACAAATCTGCCGTCTATCGTGATCGGCTATCCTCCACCTCATTCTGGACCGGCAAGGCAATCGATCGTCAATCGAACTCGGGGACGATAGCCATCTCGGACTACTGGATAAAGGACTTCCTCGCCTCCGACTTCAGGACGACCAGCGTCGCCGGCACGCGCAGACTCGCTGACGCTTTACGGACCGCCACTGCGGATGCCGCCGACGTTACCGTCAAAGGCGCGCTTATCGCCGCAGCACAGCTCGCGCGTGGCCTCGACGGCAAGACGACCAGCATCACCGACTTCATGGCGACATTCGCTCTATCAGAGCCTGCGCAGGACGTGCTTCGCCGCCAGGTTCGCAACCCCGCCCTTCTCAGCGAGCAGTTCCGCGTCGATGCCGCCGAGTTCGAGCGCCGGTTGCCCTTGCGGACCATCCATCTGGACAACGGAGGCATTCTTACGGCGCCCGCGCCAAAATTTGACGAGGTGTTCATCCGCGAAACCGTGGCCGACGGCCGGCAGCGCTTCACCACTGAAGGCCAGGTGGTAGATGAAGTGCTCCGGAGAAGGTCGTGACCGAGTTCGAGATACGCCGGGAATATGCGGCTCTGCGCGAGGCGGCGCTCGTCCCGTTGTCCAAACGGATCGAGGCGCATCTCCACTCAGTACTCGAAGGCGTGAACAGAATCGACCGGATCACGGCTCGAGCAAAGGATGTGGAGCGCTTCGTGGCGAAAGCCACTCGGCAGGAGGGCGGCAATCCCAAATACAGCGACCCCTTGCACCAGATACAAGATCAGATTGGCGCACGCATCGTCGTGCTTTACCTGTCCGACGTGTCGAGAGTGGCGGGCATCGTGGAGCAGCATCTCCGCTCGATCGAGGCAAGGGATCTGATACCCGAGTCCGAAAGCGAGTTCGGGTACTTCGGCAGGCACTTCGTCTGTCTGATGCCGACGGATGTCTTCGATGCGGAGATCGTGGCGGGTGTCGGCCCCCGCTTCTTCGAGTTGCAAGTCAAGACGCTCTTCCAGCACGCATGGGCGGAAGCCAACCATGATCTCGCCTACAAACCCCTGGGCGAGCTTTCCAGCCTGCAGAAGCGGAAAGTCGCCTTCTCAGCGGCGCAGGCCTGGGGAGCCGATACGATGTTCGACGAACTGCACCGGGATCTTTCCGGCCACGGACACAATTCCTGACGCCATGCCTCTGGCCGAGTTTGAGGAAAAAGAACTTGAAGGACCGCTCAACGCGCAGCTGACTGGCGGCAGCGGCCTGATCTGGACACCCGGCCAGGTGCTCGAAGCCATTGTCGGCATCGATGCCGCCCTGATGGTGACGGACGCGGCGTTTTGGGCTGCGGTCGGCTTCGGCCCCGCACCACCTGGGCTGCCCGCCTCGTCATTCTGGTGGCCCGACTGGCCCTTGCCTACCGCTCGCCCGCTGTTCAGCCTGCGCACGCCGCCCCCGTTTTCTCTGAACCTTTTCCTGCAGTACAAGCGCCCGCATTACCTCAAGCGCGGCAAGGAATGGCGACACTGGCACTCACCGTACTTCCGCTTCGACCTGACGCCGCACCAGCAGGTCGCCCTGGAGGCCTGCGCGAACTCGCTCGGAGCACACGGATACGTCGCCTACGGTAGCCCGGCCTTCTCTCGCCGTGCCGATCTGTTCGCCTTTCAGGAACAACGAGCGCTTGCCGCCAACACGCATTTTGCGCCCGTGCTGAGGCTGTCCGGGCACTCGCGGTACACTTATGTGTCCGCGCACTCGGCCGGGAAGGGCCACAGTAATCCCGTCACGATCGAGCCAGCATCATTTCTCGATGGTCCACCGCACGATCCGCCGCCTTCGGACGGTGACGGCGGTGGTGACGACCATTCGCCCGATGGCGTCCTCAGTGCTGCGAAGGGAGCGGCACGAGCTGGCGTTGACGCGAGTCCCGCGATCGTCGGTAGCCGCGAGGCATTCGATCGTGCGATTGAGCGAGCGCGCGGACTACTCCGCTTGGTGCGCCGCCCCTTCAACGAACGCGGCCAGACCGCCACCGACAACTATCTCGTCGCGTACTTGTTTGCCCGCCTGGCCGGCGTCCAGTGGCTTGTGCGCAGCTAGACTACAGGCGCATGGAGCTAATGCAGATCGTTGACCGCCCTTGAATAGTCGTGCCCGGATCGCAGTCTCGGGCCGCCGTGGACGTCCTGCGCGGCGTGGCTGGGCCTTCCCGCCTCGCGCTGCAAATCATCTCGTCGCGCAAGGCTGATCGGGGTGAACGACGGCAGTACGATGAACGGAGATCCAGATGAGGAAGCACTACGACTTCTCACACGCCGTCCAGAACCCGTACGCGAAGCGCCTGAAGAAGCAGCTCACCATTCGGGTGGATGCCGACACCGTGGATTACTTCCAAAGTCTCGCGCAGGAGATGTCGCTCCCGTATCAGACGCTGATGAATATGTACCTGCGCGAATGCGCCGCCGAACGACGCCGGCCGCATTGGGCGGCAGAACGGTCACCGAAACGGTCCAGCAAGATGTTGCCGCGGGCACGCGCTTCCGACGGGCACCGCTGAGCGCTCGTCAGCCGGGTTCGCCGCGGATCTGCTCCCAGAACTGGCGGGGCGTGTAGACGCGGATCGGTACCATCGCCTCCAGGATGTCTTTGTCTCCGGTCACCAAGGCATCGGCCCGTCCGGCCACGGCTGATGCGATGATCCACTCGTCGTCGGGATCGCGTAGGCCGAGCTGAAGGTGTCGACGGGGTTTAGCTATGACCTCATGGTCGCGCAGGAGCCGTTCGATGTCGCTGACGATTCGGGCGGGTATTTGAATCCGCTTCGACAGGGTCCGTTTGAGCTCGGTCAGCACTACTTCGCCGGTCACGAACTCGTGTTCGACGAAGACGTGGCGTAGGAGGTCGGCGCAGATTCCGCGGCTGGCGAACGCGGCGACGAGCACGTTCGTGTCGAGGAACACCCTCACGAAATGTTTGAGAAGACGTCCTCGTCGGTCAGTAGCCCCCGAGCCTCGGCGAACGGGAGGACCTTGTCGCGGAGGTGCTCGAAGCGGAGCAAGGAGAGTTGGCGTCGGAGCGCGTCGCGGGCGAGATCGCTGCGCGTCCGACCTGTCTGCTTCGCCAGCCGGTCGAGCTGGCGCTCCATCCCCTCATCGAGTCTCAGCGTCAAGGTCCCCCGCTTCATGTGTCACAATGTAACACGTCCGACGCCGGCCTTCACGCGGCCAGGTGAACCGGTGACGGTTCGCCGGCATCGCTCGCCCGTTGCGGCAGCGGCGTCCGCAGGTGGAGCATCGGGGCGAAGACGGCGCGGTAGGTCCAGGCGAGGTAGAGCTCGGCGGCCAGGACGGCGAGGGGGATGGGGAGACCGCTCGGGGCCAGGAAGAGGTGGAAGCCGACGATGTTGACGATCACCGGGGCGAGCACGGCCAGCGCCAGCGGGACGAAGAGGCCGGTCAGCAGGAGGACGCCGGCGGCGACCTCGATGGTCTTCAGCAGCGGGAAGAAGTAGCCGCTGCCGAACAGGGCGCCGGCGAAGGCCATCGCCTTGGGGGGCTCGGGCGGAGTGGGCAGGAAATGCAGGAAGAAGTTCAGGCCGAAGACGGTGAAGACCAAGCCCAGGAAGAGGCGGGCGGAGGTGGGGACGACCTTCTGAAGAGTGCGCATGACGGTGCTCCTTTCGCCCTCTACTGTGGTCGTTTCTGGGCGGACAACTAGGCTCCTGCGTGGCAACATATCGTTGCGATGACAGCAACAAACGGGCTCGATCTGAACCTGGTGGCGGCGTTCGTGCGGGTGGTGGAGGACGGGAGCTTCACCACCGCCGCGCGCCGGCTGGGGCTCCCCAAGTCGTCGGTCAGCCGGCGGGTGACGGCGCTCGAGGAGGCGCTGCACGCGCGGCTGCTCCAGCGCAGCACGCGAAAGCTGGTGCTGACCGAGGCGGGGCGGCTCTACTTCGAGCGGGCGCGCGCGGCGCTGGGCGGGCTCGCCGACGCGGGGGCGGCGGTCACCGATCTCGGCGGCGAGGTGGCGGGGCCGATCCGCTTCACCGCCGGCGGCGACAACAGCGGCCTGCTCGCCGGCCTGCTGGCCGAGTTCCTGGGGCGCCACCCCAAGGTGCAGATCGACGTCGTGCTGACCCCGCGGCGGGTCGACCTGGTGGCCGAGGGGTTCGATCTCGCGCTGCGCGCCGGGCCGCTGGTCGACTCGGCGCTGATCGCGCGCCGCCTGGGGCGCACGGAGCTGGGGCTGTTCGCCTCGCGCGCCTACCTGCGCAAGGCGGGGCGCCCGCAGCGGGTGGCGGACCTGGCCGGCCACCGCTTCGTCCTCTTCGGCGAGCCGCACGAGCGCGAGAACCTGCGCCTCACCGGCCCCGACGGCGAGGAGACGGTCCAGGTCCGGGGGCCGCTGGTGGTGCACGACATGTCGTTCGCCGTCGACGCCATCTCCACCGGCCTCGGCATCGGGCTGGTCCCCGACATGTACCTCGGCTGGATCGCCAAGGGGAAGCTGCGGTCGCGGCGCCCGGATCTGGTGCGCGTGCTCCCCGACCACGGCGTCGTCGGCTCGGAGCTGAGCCTGGTCTCGCCCCCCACCGCCTACGAGCCGGCCCGCGTGGGGCTGCTGCGCGACTTCCTCACCGAGCGGCTGCGCCCGATGATCCAGGCCTGCACGCTGGCGCTCGAGGCCGACAAGCAGGCGCGCCGTGAGGCCGAGGCGAAGGCGCGCGCGCAGCGCCAGCGGCGGACGGCCGGCGCCGCCTGAGCGCGCTCAGGACTTGGGGACCACCTGCAGCGCCCGCCGGACCACGCGGTCGAACACCTCGGCCTGGGCGCCGCGCGCCGCCTCGCCGTCGGGGGGGACGCGGCGGGCGTAGGCCCCCTCGGCGTCCATGTCGTAGGCGAAGGCGCTGTCGGCCAGCATCGGCTCCAGGACCTCCTGCCGGATCTGCTCGCGCAACGCGGGCGACTCGACGGGGAACATGATCTCCACCCGGCGGTGGAGGTTGCGCGGCATCCAGTCGGCCGACGAGAGGAAGAGCTCCTCCTCGCCGGGCGGGCCGAACACCAGCACCCGCTCGTGCTCCAGGAACCGCCCCAGGATCGACATCACCCGGATGTTGTCGGAGACGCCGGGGATGCCGGGGCGCAGGCAGCAGACGCCGCGCACGCAGAGCGTGATCCGCACGCCGGCGCCCGAGGCGCGGTAGAGCGCCCGGATCACCTCCACGTCGCAGAGCGCGTTCAGCTTGGCGAAGATGGCGGCCGGCTTGCCGGCGCGCGCCCGCTCGGTCTGCGCCTCGATCTTGCTCAGGATCGCCTCGGCGAGCGCGGTGGGGGCCACCGCCAGCTTGCGGTGGCGCGCCTTCTTGGAGAACCCCGAGAGGCCGTTGAAGAACTCCGACAGGTCCTCGCCGAACTCGGGGTCGGCGGTGAAGAGGCCGAGATCGGTGTAGAGCCGCGAGGTGGTCTCGTTGTAGTTGCCGGTCGAGAGGTGGACGTAACGGCGCAGCCCCTCCCCCTCGCGGCGCACCACCAGCGCCGCCTTGGCGTGCGTCTTCAGCTCGGCGTGGCCGAAGAAGACGTGCGCGCCGGCCCGCTCGAGCGCGCGCGCCCAGGCGATGTTGTTCTCCTCGTCGAAGCGGGCCTTGATCTCGACGGAGACCGCCACCTGCTTGTGGTTCTCGGCGGCGCGGATGAGCGACTTCACCACCTCGGCGTTGGAGCCGGTGCGGTAGAGCGTCATCTTGATCGCCAGCACGTCGGGGTCCTCGGCCGCCTGGCGCAGGAAGCTCAGCACCGGCCCGAACGAGTCGTAGGGGTGGTGGACGAGGAGGTCCCCCTTGCGGATGAGCTCGAAGAGGTCGGACTTGTCGCCGAGGTCGCCGGGGAGGCGGGCGACAAAAGGCGGGTCGCGCAGCTCGGGGCGGGCCAGGCCGGCGATCGACATCAGCGCGCGCAGGCCGAGCGGCCCCGACGACTCGTAGACGTCCTCCTCGTCGATCGACAGCTTCTCGATCAGCAGCCGCCGCACCCGCTCGGGGATCCCGGCCGCCACCTCCAGCCGCACGCAGGCGCCGAAGCGGCGGCGCCGGATCTCGCGGTCGACGATGGAGAGGAGATCGTGCGCCTCCTCCTCGAGGATGTCGTAGTCCATGTCGCGCGTGACCCGGAACGGGTAGGTCCCCAGGATCTCCATCCCCGGGAACAGCTCGTCGAGGTTGGCGGCCAGGAGCTGCTCGAGCGGCAGGAAGTCGTGCGCGCCGTCGGCCGAGGCGGCGCGCCCGCTGTCGAAGGCCTCGAAGGGGACGAAGCGCGGCAGGATCTCGGGGACCTTGATGCGCGCGAACTTCCGCTCCTTGCTCTCCGGATCCCGCGCCTCGACCGCCAGCGAGAGCGAGAGGTTGGAGAGGAAGGGGAAGGGGTGGCCCGGATCGACCGCCAGCGGCGTCACCACCGGGAAGACCGAGCGGCGGAAGTACTTGCGCGCCAGCCGCCTGGTCTCGGCGTCGAGCGCGCTCCAGTCGTGGATCCGGATCCCGCGTGCCGCCAGCGCCGGGAGGACGTCGTCCGCCAGCGTCCGGGCGGCCGTCACCAGCTGGCCGCGGATGATCTGCCCGATGCGCGAGAGCTGCTCGCGCGCCGACAGCCCGTCGGGGCTGGCCTCGACCAGCGCCGCCGCCTCGAGCTGCTCGTGCAGCCCGGAGACGCGGATCATGAAGAACTCGTCCAGGTTCGAGGCGTAGATGGCCAGGAACTTGAGCCGCTCGAGCAGCGGCCAGCGCGGGTCGCGCGCCTGGTCGAGCACGCGGGCGTTGAACGCCAGCCAGGAGCTCTCGCGGTTGATGTAGAGCGCCGGGTTGGTCAGGTCGGCGGCGGCCGGCGCCGCCACCTCCCGCGTCAGGTCCTTGGCGGTCTCTTCGGTCGGCTGCGCTGGCGCGGGCTGCATCGTTCCCCCTGGGGCTGGCGAGCCTAGCCGCGCCCCCCACCTCCCGGATGTCTCAATCAGGTGACATTTGCCCCGGGCCGCCGCGACCCGGCGCACTTGCCCGGCCGCGGGCGATCGCCTAGCGTTCGGGGCATGTCGCTGCACGACCTGACCGCCGAGACCATCGACCATCAACCCCAGCCGCTCGGCGCCTACAAGGGGCAGGTGCTGCTGGTGGTGAACACCGCCTCCGAGTGCGGGGCGACGCCGCAGTACGCCGGCCTGGAGCGCCTCTGGCGGGAGTACCAGGGGAAGGGGTTCAGCGTGCTCGGCTTCCCCTCCAACGACTTCGGCGCCCAGGAGCCGGGCGACGAGGCGGCCATCAAGAGCTTCTGCAGCGCCAACTACAAGGTGTCGTTCCCGATGTTCGCCAAGGTGGGGACCAAGGGGGCGGGGCAGTCGCCGGTCTACCGGTTCCTCTCCGCCGACCACGGCGAGCCGAAGTGGAACTTCCACAAGTACCTGGTGGGCAAGGACGGCCGCGTGATCAAGGCCTTCCCGACCAGCGTCGAGCCCGACGACGCCGGCCTGCGCGCCGCCATCGACGCCGCGCTCGCCTCGAAGTAGATCGCCGCCTTAGCTTAAAATGAAGGGGATGCAGGCAACACCGGGGCGCGCGCTCGCGCTCGTCGCGCTGGTCTCGACCGCGCTGGTCTCGTTCGCGTGCAACGATGGGGGCGCGGCGCCGCCGGCGGGCGCCGACGGGGCGGCCGGCGCCGGGGGGAGCCCGGTGACGGTGACGCCGGTGGTGGTCTCCACCGCCACCCGCACGCCCCGCACCACCACCTGGTCGGTCAACTACTGGACCTGGATGCCGAGCTTCGGCGACGACGTCACGGGGACCGAGACGCTGGTCGCCGCGCTGGGGCCGAGCTACATGCGGGTCGGCGGCTACAACAACGACGCCAACACGCCCGATCCGTTCGACGACGCGCAGATGGACGCCATGGTGGCCTACGCGCGGGCCATCGGCGCCCAGCCGATCGTGCAGGTGCCGCTCCTGGCCGACACCGCCGGCAACCCGCCCACGCCCGACACCGCGGCGGCGATGGTCCAGTACGCCAAGACGCAGGGCTACGGCATCCAGTACTACTCCATCGGGAACGAGCCCGACATCTACGACACGCCCGGGCAGCCGAGCTGGCCGGCGATGATCGGCTACACGCCCGAGGACTACTGCGCGGCGGTGACCGCCGACGTGGCGGCGATGAAGGCGGTCGATCCGACCATCAAGATCGTGGGGCCCGATCTCTCGTGGAAGTACCAGGCGGGCGGCGGCCCGTCGGTCGACTGGCTGACGCCGATCCTGGAGACCTGCGGCGACGCCTTCGACATCGTCTCCATCCACCGCTACCCGTTCGAGGCGGCGATGGCGACGCTGCCGGCGGCGGCGGCCGATCCGGCCCAGTTCCGCCAGGTGATGACCTCGGTGCGCGGGATCCTGCAGGAGACGGGGCAGGGGGAGAAGCCGCTGGCGCTGACCGAGATGAACGCCGCCTACGACGCCACCGGGTGCGTCCTGGGCGCCTCGCCGGGGACGGTGGGGTCGGCGCTCTGGATGGCGGACATCCTCGGCTCGGCGATCGATCTCGGCCTCTGGACCTCGGCGGTGTGGGACGTCAGCGACGACGACGACTGGTCGCTGGGGCTCATCGGCTTGCCGCCCGCGCACCAGCCGCGGCCCGAGTACTACGCTTATCTGCTCTATGCCCAGCACGTCGGTCCGACCGTGCTGGCGGCGCCGAGCGGCCTGCCGGGCGGCGTCTCCGCCTACGCGAGCCGCAACGCCGCCGACGACGCGACGGAGATCGTCGTCGTCAACTGGAACGCGGCGCCGGTGGCCCTCTCGTTCCAGGTGACCGGCCTGACCGTCCCCCCGACCGCGCCGACCTATCTCTTCCCGGCGGCGTCGCTCGCCGCCGTGGAGATCACCGACACCAGCAAGTCGAGCGCCTGGATCTACGGCGAGGCCGAGCGGCGCGCGGCCGTCGGCCCGCAGGCGATCGCCCAGGGGACCACGCCGGCG
>DASZVW010001052.1:0-5842 GCA_035546895.1 Polyangia bacterium | reverse complement strand
CGCCCGACTCCGCCGTCTCGGGTGGCCTCGCCGCCCGAGCGAGACGCCGCACGAGTACGCGGCCCGCCTGCGGGGGGCGGGCCCCTTCGCCGGCAGCGACGCCTTCGACAGCCTCACCCGGGGCTACGCCGCCGCCCGCTTCGGCGGCCGGCAGCCCCCCGACCAGGCCGTCTCGGCGCTCGGCCGGAGCATCGCCGAGCTGCTGGCCCGGTAGCGGCGCCCTCCGCCCTGGCGGAGCCCCAAAACTGGCCCGCGCCCCTGACAAAATGGCAGAGTCTCGTCCCCGCCGCCCGCCAGAGCGGCACCGATGTCCCGCTCCGCCCACCTAACCCGCGCCCCGCGAAGGGCATCTTCTTTGCACACCGGTTCCCGGACGGCGCAGAACCATGCTTCACACGACCAATAAATCGCGGGCCTTGGTGGCCACCTTCCTGGGGCTGGCCGTGATCGCCACCGCGGGCCGCGCCGAGGCGCAGCTCCTCGGCACCGGCGGCACCCTCGGCACCGGCGGCACCACGGGCTCGGGCGGCAGCGGCTCGACGACCTTCGCGGCCAGCGACTTCCTGGTGAGCGTCCAGCAGTTCCAGGGGGTGAGCCTCAGCGCCTTCGACCTCCAGCGCTTCTTCAACGTCGCCCGCTGCAACTGCGCGACGCCGGTGTACCTCTTCGTCGGCTTGCTCCCGACCGGCTTCGCCAAGCGCTCCCAGGTCACCTCGCAGGCGGGGACGGTCTCGGTCTGGCTGGGAACGGACTGCAGCTCCACCGTCGGCCAGGCGATCTCGAACTGCTTCCGTCTGGGCTCCGAGCCGATCCTCACCTTCCTCAACACCGGCTCGTACACGATCCCCACGGACGCGCGGACGCTCAGCGCCTACCTGCCCGTGTCGAGCACCATCGACGCCGGCGTCTCGGTCAACGGGTGCAGCTCGAACATCGGAATCTTCCCCCAGGACGTCAGCGTGAACTTCGACTTCGACGGCGACCAGATCGTCGATCTCTCGGTCCCGTTCTCGGTCAACATCGACCTCACCCCGCCGCCCGCGCCGACGGGGGTGACGGTGCAAGGGGGGAACGAGGCGGTGGTCCTGAACTGGACCGCGATCAACACCTCCGTCATCACGGATCTCCTCGGCTATCAGATCCTCTGCAGCCGGGCCGACCAGTACCAGGTCTTCAAGGAGAACCTCCTCGACGGGGGGACGACCAGCGGGCCGTTCGGCGCCGCGTTCCAGAGCTGCCCCGGCACCAACCCGCTGAAGGGCGTCGAGGGGGAGGATCCGACCTTCGTCTGCTCGCCGCTGCTCCACGGTGACGTCACCTCGTACCGGGTCCAGATCCTGCAGAACGACATCACCTACGCGACCGCGGTGGTGGCGATCGACAACAACGGCAACGCCAGCACGCCGCCCGAGATAAAGTACGGCACGCCGATCAAGACGCTCAGCTTCTACGACGTCTACCGGAACGGGGAGATGGACAGCAACAACACCAACGTCGACGCGCCCGGCGCGGCCTCGGGCGGCTACTGCACGCTGGCGACCACCCGGCCGCGGGCCAAGGACACGGCGGCCGGGCTGGCGCTGTTCGGCGCGGCGGGGCTCGGCCTGACGCTCGCCCGCCGCCGGCGACGGAAGGACCGCCGGTGAGCCGCCTCTCCGCTTCTCGCGCGGCCGCCGCGGGCGCTGCCCTCACCGCGCTCGTGGCGCTGCCGCGCGCGGCGCGGGCGCAGCAGGACTTCGCCTCGGAGGCCAACTTCGTCGAGGGGAGCGACAGCTACACGCCCTATCGCACGCCGCAGCGGTTCGCCTTCCAGCTGACGTTCGGCCCCTACCGCCCCGACGTCGACGGCGAGTTCAACGGCCTGCGCGATCCTTACGCCCAGTACTTCGGGTCTGGCCAGCACCTCATGACCCGGATCGAGCTCGACTACCAGTTCTGGCACCGCTACGGCACCATCGCGGGCGGCCTCGGCGTCGGGTACTTCTCAGTGAGCGGCAACTCGCCCACCGCCATGTCGCTCTCCCCCAGCGGCGACGAGTCGACGTTGAAGGTGGTCCCCGTCAGCGTGTCGGCCATCTACAGCTTCGACTACTTCCTGGAGACGCGCGGCATCCCGCTCGTCCCCTACGGCAAGCTGGGCTTCGACTGGGCCTACTGGCAGATCACCGACGGCAACGGCAACATCGCCGACGACGGCCATGGCGGCCACGGGCGCGGCGCCACGCTGGGGTGGCACGCGGCGGCCGGCCTGATGCTCATGCTCGACTTCCTCGACCCCGACGCCGCGCACGACTTCGACCAGGACCTCGGCGTCAACCACACCGGGATCGCCTTCGAGTACTATCACGCCGACATCTCGGGCCTCGGGGAGTCGAACCGGCTGCACGTCGGCGACAACAACTGGACGCTCGGGCTGGTGCTCGAGTTCTAGGTGGCCCGGCGCTACAGGGTGGTCGTCGAGTACGACGGCACCGCGTTCTCGGGGTGGCAGCGGCAGCCGGGTGAGCGGACCGTGCAAGGGACGCTCGAGGACGCCATCCGCGAGATGACCGGCGAGAGCGTGTTCGTGCGCGGCGCCGGCCGCACCGACGCCGGCGTCCACGCCGACGGCCAGGTGGCGTCGTTCGATCTCGAGGTGAACATCCCGCCGCACGGTTTCCTGCGCGGCCTCAACTCGGCGTTGCCGCCCGACCTGGCGCTGGTCGACGTGGCGCTGGCGCCGGCCGACTTCGACGCCCGCTTCTCGGCGCGCGGCAAGGTCTACCGCTACACCGTCTGGGCCCACTTCGTCCGCTCGCCGCTGCGGGCCAAGCGCGCCTGGCACGTGCGCGAGCCGCTCGATCTGGAGGCGATGCGCGCCGCCGCCGCCGCGCTGGTGGGGGACCACGACTTCCGCGCCTTCCGCGCCTCCGACTGCGAGCGCCGCACCACCCGCCGGATCGTCCGCCGCATCGACCTCGATCGCCAGGGCGCGCTCCTGACCATCGACGTGGAGGCGACGGCCTTCCTCAAGAACATGGTCCGCATCCTGGTCGGCACCCTGGTCGACGTCGGGCGGGGCCGCCTCGCGCCGGACACCGTGGCCCGCATGCTGGAGACCGGCGACCGCGCCGCCGGTGGCATGACCGCCCCCGCCCACGGTCTCACGCTCCTGCGCGTGATCTACTGACCTCGGGCGCTCCCGGACCCCGCTCGGCTCTTCACGGACTGCGGGGAGCAGATTCGTTCGCGATCTCGATGAACCATATGCCCTGAGAAAAGCGCGGAAGGAATCGACGGAGATTGGCTCGACGCTTCAACACGGACCCGAGCCAGGGAAATTCTGAATAGAGGCTCCGACAAGGAAACCAGCGGCCCGACCCTTTCGCCCCGTCCGCAGCCAAGGAGAAGGCATCGATGTCTCTCTTGTCGTCGTGGAATCGAAATCCAATCCGGCGAGCGTCCGTGTCGATGAGGACCGAGACCCGCCTTTTCTTTCCGATGTCTTGGTGCTGAACAAACGCCGAGCTGAACGCGATGCCCGGAGGGCGGAGCGACACGAACTCTTCTCCGGAGTGTCTTCGGGAATCCGACCGTTTGTACTCACTCCACGCCATTTTCGACGACCGATCTATTACCACATCGGTCCATGTACCGTCCACATTGCTCCCACATTTATACCCACACTTGACCTAGAGTGTGTCCGAGACTGAATCTACACACGGTGTCGAAGCTTCCAATCATCACCCCACATGACTGCATCGCCGCGCTCTCGCGCCTGGGCTATTCGGTCGCGCGGCAGAAGGGAAGCCCTGTGCGCCTCCACTGCCTGGGGCGCAGTCGGGCGCAGTCCGGTCACCGTCCCGGTCCATCCCGGAAAGGCACTCAAGCGAGGGACTCTCGCGTCTATCCTGCGAACGGCCGAGATTACCGTCGAGGAATTCGTCGCCGCGCTCGGGCGCTAGACGGCGATCTTCGTAATTTCGACCTGCTCGGGGAGGAGCCACCCCTCATCTCGTTGCTCCTCGAGGCAGAGCTCGATCGCCTCGCGAATGTTCGCGAGAGCCTCGTCCCGTGTGTCGCCCTGACTGACACAGCCCGGAATCACCGGACACTCCACGACGAAGCCGCCGTCTTCGTCCGGCGTCAAGACGACCGGAAATTCCCGGGGCTTACCCATGATTGACATTGTACTACCACGTCGGTCGATCTAGGCGAGTCCCGACGAGGATCCCGTCTCGGCGGCCGTGGGCGCGGGCGACGGCGGCTCGCCGAGCATGTCGGCGATGCGCTCGCGCACCAGCTTGAGCGTGCGGTCGCGGTCGGCGGGGCCGAGGCCGGCGGTGGGGATCGGCTCACCCATCTCGAGGCGCACCTCGCCGGCGCGGATCAGCATCGCCCCGCGCGGCATGAGCGCGCGGCTGCCGTGGATGGCCATGGGGACGATGTCGGCGCCCGAGTCGATCGCCAGGTGGAAGCCCCCCTTCTTGAACGGGCGCAATCGCCCGTCGCGGGTGCGCGTCCCCTCGGGGAAGATCACCACCGACTGCCCCGCGCGGATCCGGCGGGCCGCCTCCTCGATGCTCCGCCGCGCCGCCACCGCGTTCTGGCGATCGATGAAGATCATGCGGCCGGCGGCCATCGCCCAGCCGAAGATCGGGATCCAGGAGAGCTGCTTCTTGGCGATGAACCGGAACGGGACCGGCACGCCGACGAACACCGCCCAGATGTCGATCATCGAGGCGTGGTTGGCCATGAAGACGTAGGGGCGCCCGGGGTCGAGCTCGGTCCGCTGCTCGATCTTGAGCTTCACGCCGGGCGCCGCCAGCACCAGGCGCGACCAGAGGCGGGCGATGCGCAACACCGTGTCGCCGCTGCGGTCCCACAGCCCGCTCAGCGCCGAGAGGCTCGAGAGCACGAGCGTGTCGACCGCAAATGTCACAAAAGCGAGGAGCGCGCGAATCATGGAGAACCCCGAGCCATGCTATCTTTTCCCCGTGGACTTCCGGAAGACCTACTACATTCTTCCGAACCTCTTCACGCTCTCCAGCGTGTTCTGCGGATTCATCTCGATCTCGCTGTCGGCCTCCTCGGGGACCACGGGGAGCGATCTCTACCAGGCCGCGCTGGCGATCTGCTTCGGGTTCTTCTTCGACACCGCGGACGGGCGCGTCGCGCGGCTGACCAAGACGCAGACCGATCTGGGGCGCGACCTCGACTCGCTGGCCGACGCCATCACCTTCGGCGTGGCGCCGGCCATCATGGTCTACAAGTGGGGGCTCACCAGCTTCGGGCGGATGGGGATCTTCATCGCCGGGCTGTTCGTCTGCGCGGGCGTGATGCGGCTGGCGCGCTTCAACGTGCTGTCGCGCCGCGAGGCGGCCGCGGGGCACAAGGCGCCCGGCAAGTACACGCTGGGGCTCTCCATCCCGGCCGCGGCCAGCGTGCTGGTGCTGATGGTGGTGGTGGCCCACAACGTCCACCCCTACCGGATCGCCAGCGACGGGGTGGTGGCCGGCGTGGTGCTGGTGCTCTCCTACCTGATGGTGTCGCGGGTCCGCTTCCGCTCGTTCAAGGACCTGCGGCTCACCCGCCGCACCATCGAGCTGATGGTGCTGATCGCCGCCTGCTGGATCCTGGTGGCGATGAACGGCGTCGACAAGGCGCTCATCTTCCTGGTGCTGATCATGGCCTACATCGCGCTCGGCCTGGCCGAGACGGTGCTGCTGATCCGGCGCCAGTTCATCGAGCGGCGCGAGAAGGCCGCCGCCGACGAGGTCCCCGGCGACGAGGAGGTCCTCCGCGAGCTCGGCGCCTTCGACGAGACGACGTGACGCTCCGCTGCGTGGGGGGGGGGGGGGGG
>DASZVW010001051.1:0-2156 GCA_035546895.1 Polyangia bacterium | reverse complement strand
AAGGCGACGGGCGGGCGCGGCAATGGCGTCTATCACGTCACCAACCTGAACGACGCGGGCGCGGGATCCTTCCGCGACGCCGTCAGCCAGGGGAACCGCATCGTGGTCTTCGACGTTGGCGGCTACGTCAATTTGCAGACGCCGGTCTCGGTCAAGAGCAACCTCACCATCGCGGGTCAAACCGCCCCCGGCGATGGCATCGGCTTCATGGGACGGGAGGTGTCGTTCGACGCCTCCACGAACGTGATCGTGCGCTACGTACGGTTCCGGCAGGGCCTCCTCGATTCCGACGCCAAGAAGAGCGGGATCAACCTCCTCGACGCCAGCAACCTGATTCTCGATCACGTCTCGATCGAGTTCGCGCAATACGACAACATCGACGCGGTCGGGGCGACCAACATCACCGTGCAGAACTCGATCGACGCCGACCCCACCGGACAACAGTTCGCGGCGCACACGGAGATGACGGGGGGATTCTTCACCTGGTACGGCAACCTCTTCGCCAACGCGCATGGCCGGTGCCCGCTCGCCAAGTCCAACACCCAGTACGTCAACAACGTCGTCTACAACTACCAGTACGCCTACGCGGCCGGAGACACGAGCGGCAAGTTCTGGCACGACATCGTGCACAACTACTTCATCGCTGGTCCGTCGACGACCAGCCCGGGCGACTACTTCTTCCAGATGAACGCCGGCCAGACCGTCTTCATCGACGGGAATCTCGCCGACACCAACAAGAACGGGAGCCTCGACGGCACCGACGCCGGATATCCCGATGGGACGACCCACGCGGCCACGGCATCTTCGGCCGACACGGCGACCCTGCCGACCACCAGCGCGGTGGCCAGCTATGCGGCCGTGGTGGCGGGCGCCGGCGCCTCGCTCCACCGCGATCAGGTCGATGCCCTGGTGGTGGCCGACCTGACCTCGCTGGGACAATCCGGCTCGCTTTGGACCACCCAGACCGCCACCGGCCTCGGCAACAGCGGCTACGGTACGCTGGCCGGCGGGACCGCCCCCGTCGACACCGACAAGGACGGTATGCCCGACGCCTGGGAGACCAAGTACGGCCTCGATCCAAGCAACGCCGCCGACGCCACCGGCGACTTCGACCAAACCGGCTACACCAACATCGAGAAGTACATCAACGGGATCGCCGACCACAGCTACCCCTGAGGGGCTGAGGAGCCTTTACTCCAGCGGAATGGACAGAAGATGCCGTTCGACGTCGTTCGTGTGGGGGTCGTTGGGGTAGTCCTTCAGCATCCGGCGGGCTTCCTGTTGCGCCTCGTTGAAGCGCCCCATGTCGACCAGCGACTTCACGACGATGAAGGCCCGCTCCGGAGCGTCGGCGCTGTGCGGAAAGCGAGCGTTTCCTCGCCGCGCGAGCTCGAGCGAGAGCGGTGGGTTGGTCTCGGCGAGCTGGTGCAGCTTCACCATCAACGACGCCTCGCTGACCAGCGCGGCCACGTCTCGCCGCGTGAGGGCGGCCGGGGCAACATCCGGGCCGCGGGTGGGGACGGGTGCTGCGCCTTCGGGCGTGGTCCCGCCGCCGGGCGCGCCGCTCTTGTCTCCGGTCCGATCGCCCCCCCGTGGTCCACCGCGTGCGACGAGCGCACCCATCGCGAGGACGCCCAGGCTCCCCATCAGGACGAAGACAGCCCGTCTCGACATAATCAGCTCCCAGACCGAACAGTCATGGGCTAGGAACGTCCGCCGGGTTCGGCGGGTGGTTCAGCAGGTGATGGTCGACGTCAGCCGCGAAGGAGTTGCCCGGATACTTCGTGACCATCACCCGAGCCTCCTCCCGCGCCTCTTCGAGGCGGCCCATGTTGAACAGCGCCTTGACAACGTTCCAGTTGAACTCGGGCGCGTCGGGGCTGTCTGGAAATCGCGCGAGCCCCTCCTTCGCCAATCTCAGCGAAAGCGGCGGGTCCGACGCTGCCAGTTCATGCAGCTTGGTCATCAGCGAGCTCTCGTCGAGGGGCTTCTGGGCCTCTGGCCGCGTTGCAGTGCTCAACCGCGGTCCCGTCTCGGGCGCGATGGGAACCGGCGGGAGGGGCTTCGCCGCAGGCTCACCGGGCGGCGGGGGAGTCGCGGCCACGACCGCTTCTTGTGTTTCACTCGGCGCGGGCACCGAGCGCCTTTCGCGCGAG
>DASZVW010001050.1:0-1815 GCA_035546895.1 Polyangia bacterium | reverse complement strand
CTCGGGTCGGCCCACCCCTTTTTGTAGTACTCGCGGTTCTTCTGGTACGAAGGCGCGCGGGTGTAGTGCTCGAGGCCGAGGGTGATGTTTCCCCTGTCGTCGGCGAAGTTGGTGCCGAAGAGGGTGCTGATCTTAAACTCGTTGCCGTCGCCGACCTGGGTGAGGCCGTACTGGGCGTCGACGTCCAGGCCCTGGTAGTTCTTCTTCAGGATGAAGTTCACGACGCCCGAGATGGCGTCGGCGCCGTACACGGCCGAGGCGCCGCCAGTCACCACTTCGACGTGGTCGATGATGGCGGACGGGATCGAGTTCAGGTCGACCACCAGAGCGCCGTTGACCGGCTGCAGGCGCTGGCCGTCGGCGAGCACGAGGTTGCGGTTGGAGCCGAGGCCCCGCAGCGAGGCGGTGGAGATGCCGATGGTGTGGCCGGCGCTCTCCTGCACGTCCGCCGACTGGGCGCCGGTGAGGTCCTGGTCGGGGGTGAACTGCGGCAGCTTGTTCAGCGTGGCCTCCACGGCCACGTTCGCGGTGTTCTGGAACGCCTGGGAGTTCACCGTCACCATCGGGCTGTTGGACTGGAAGTCCCGCTTGGCGATGCGCGAGCCGGTGACCACGACCTCGCCCACGGTCGAGCCCGCGGCGGGCGGCTGGGTGGCGGTCGGGTTGGACGACGCGGCCGGGTTCGACTGGGCGAACGCGGCGCCGCCGGTCAGGGCCAGGCCCATGAGGATGGCGGTGGATCCGATGAGAGCGGACCTGGAGGTCCGGCGGTACGCTGACTTGCCTTGCATATCTAGACTCCTCCCGAGTTCCTTGACGCGCCGGGATCGCTCCCAGCGCGCGGATGCGGTGTGATGGTTCTGCCGATGGGTCGGCGTTGTTGTTCTGCTCAGAGCCCCTGCCGGCGCGGGCGGGGGAGATGCAGACCGTCCGGGCATGAGCCGGCGACCGCTCGTCTCTGCGAACGGTGTTTAGAGCTCAGACTTCGGGTGACGGTTGGTTCCCCCCAAACTCGCGACCTTTATGGTTCGTGTTGTTAATTGCCTTGCATTGCCGACAATGGCGGATGGGCCAAAACGTGTCAAACCGGTCAAAATACAGACACATCCGAGTGATGCGGAAAAGCCACGCCAGCGTTTCGTCAGGCGAGAAGACGGTCACGTTTTTGGGAATTGCCGGCCTGAACTCCTCCGGAACGCGGAAACTTGTCCCTCGAAACGGTCCGCCGGGAGCCGGCCGGGGCGACTATTGCCTGCCGAGCCCCCGGACGAACGGTGACGCCCGGCGTCCGGATATTGCGTTGGTGCAACATGAGCTCTGACGGACCGGGCGCTGACCCCGACCAGACCGCGGCGGCCGGAAAGCGCTGGTTCGACGCAGGCAACGCCGCCTTCCGCCGGGGCGACGTCGCCGGAGCCGTCGCCGCCTACGAGCGGGCGGTGCAGCTTTCCGCGTCCCACCCGGACGCCTGGCTGAACCTCGGCGCGGCGTACCGGCGGACCGGGCGGATCGAGGCCGCGGCGGACGCGGCGCGCCGGGCGCTGGAGCTGCGGCCCCGCGATCCGATGGCGCTGAACAACCTGGCGAACGCCTTGAGCGCCGCGGGTCGCCTGCAGGAGGCGGCGCGCTGCTACCGGCAGGCGCTGGAGATCCGGCCCGCCGACGCCGAGACCTGGTACAACCTGGTCAATCTGGAGCCGCTGAACGACGGCTCGGCGGAATCGGACGCCCTCCTCTCGCGCCTGCGCGGCCTGGCCCGGGAGCCGGGCCGATATTCCGCCCGTCAAAGGAGCGCGCTGCTCTTCGCCTTCGCCC
>DASZVW010001049.1:0-2607 GCA_035546895.1 Polyangia bacterium | reverse complement strand
GGGGCGGTCGCGCCGGCGGCGCTGGTGCTGGGGCTCGGGCGGACGGACGCCGCCACGGCCTCGCTGCTGCTGGCGCTGGAGGCGCCGTTCACGCTGGCGCTGGCGCGCCTCTTCCTGGGCGAGTTCATCGGCCGGCGGGTGGCGCTGGCGGCGCTGCTGATCGTGGCGGGCGGCGCCGCGCTGGTGGCCGGCTCGCTCGGCGCCGCCTCGACGGTGTCGGGCGCCTTGCTGGTCGCCGCCGCCGCGCTCGCCTGGGCGATCGACAACCTGCTGTCGCGCCCGCTCGCCGACCTCGACCCGCTGGAGGTCGTGACCCTCAAGGGGCTCCTCGGTGGTCTCGCCTCGGGCGCCCTGGGGCTCGCGCTCGGCCAGCGCGCCCCCGCCGCGCCCGCCGCCGCGGCCCTGCTGGCGCTGGGCGCGGTCGGCTACGGGGTGAGCCTGCAGCTCTACCTGCGCGCGCAGCGGGCGGTCGGCGCCGCGCGGACGGCGTCGGTCTTCGCCAGCGCGCCGTTCTTCGGCGCGGCGATCGCCTTCGCCCTCGGCGCCCCCTGGCCGGGCCCGGCGTTCCCGCTGGCGGCGGCGCTGGTCGGCGCCGGCCTCTGGCTGCACCTCTCGGAGCGGCACGCGCACCGCCACACCCACCCGGCGCTGGACCACGAGCACCTCCACCGGCACGACGACGGCCACCACGACCACCGGCACCAGCCGATGCCCGCCGGCCCGCACAGCCACCCCCACCGGCACGAGCCGGTCACGCACGAGCACGAGCACAGCGAGGACCTCCACCACCTGCACCGGCACTGACGGAGCGCGAAGGCGAGAAGCGCCGCGCGGAATACCACCCGCCCCCGACTGGTTGGGCTGGAGGTGACCGCAAGTGAGACCCCGCGTCGGCCGGCGCGCGCCCGCCGGATCGCCCGCTGGGCCCTGCTGGCGCTGGCCGCCGCGCTGGCGGGGTGGACGGCGCTGGTCGTCCACCCGCAGCCGCTGTTCGCCTACACGGCGCGCGAGGCCAACGTCGTCCTGCACGCCCGCGCGCCGTTCCCGCCCGAGACGGGGCCCTTGCTGAAGGAGGTCCTGCGCCGGGTGTCGCGCTCGCCGCTCTACGACGCGGGCCGCGTCCACCACGTCTTCCTCTGCGACACGCCGGCGCTGTTCGGGCTGCTGGCGCTGTGGGACTACAAGGTCGGCGGCGTCACCCAGACGATGCTGGCGGGCAACGTCCTCATCCGCCCGTTCGACATCGGGCGCGGGACCGTGCTCGGGCGGAGCGGCGAGGTGAAGACCGGCGGCCGCACGCTGGCGTACTTCCTGGCCCACGAGCTCACGCACGCCATGACCGCCGATCGGATCGGCCGCTGGCGGTACCGGCGCCTAACGGCGTTCCAGACCGAGGGCTACGCGGACCGGGTGGCGTTCGCCCGCCCGCTCGACCTGCGCGCCGAACGGGCGGCGCTCGCCCGCGGCGCCCCCGAGATGGATCCCCGGCGCTCGGGCCTCTACCGGCGCTACGAGCTGCTGGTCGACTACCTGTTCGAGCGCCGGGGCTTCGACGCCGGCCGCCTGCTGGCCGCGCCGCTCGACCGCCGCGCGATCGAGGCGGAGCTGCTCGCCGACCCGGGCCTGTGACCGACGGGCCCGCGGCGTCCGAGCAGGTTGCAAGATCGCCCGGCTGAGATTAGGAACACGGGCATGGCAAAGACGATCCTGGTGAGCGGCTACGGAACCGGCATCTCCAACGCGGTGGCGCAGAAGTTCGGCGCCGAAGGATTTCAGGTGGCGCTCGCGGCCCGCAACGCCGAGCGGGTGGCCGCCGGCGTGAAGGCCCTCGAGGCCAAGGGGGTCAAGGCGGCCGGCTTCCCCACCGATCTCGGCGACGCGGCCGCGGCGCGCGCGCTGGTCGGCAAGGTGCGCGAGGCCCTGGGGCCGCTGACGGCGATCGAGTGGAACGCCTACTCGGGCGCCGCCGGCGACCTGCTGGCCGCCGACGCGGCGGAGATCCGCGGCGCCCTCGACATCGCGGTCACCAGCCTGCTGATCACCGTCCAGGCGGCGCTCCCCGACCTGAAGAAGCAGCAGGACGCCGCCGTGCTGGTCATCAACGGCGGCTTCGGCTACTTCGATCCCAACGTCGACGCGGCCGGCGTCCAGTACAACGCCATGGGCCTCTCGGTGGCCAACGCCGCCAAGCACAAGCTGGTCGGCCTGCTCTCGAAGAAGCTCGCGCCGGAGGGGGTCTACGTCGGCGAGGCGATGGTGCTGGGGATGGTCAAGGGGACCGCCTTCGACGGCGGCAACGCCACCATCGAGCCGGCCACCGTCGCCGGCAAGCTCTGGGATCTCTACCGGGCCCGGACCGCCGTCACCGCCGAGATCGGCTGACCCGCGGCGCCTTCGCCGGCCGCCGCGGCCGCGCGCGGCCCCCAGGCGAGGCCGCTCAGCGCCAGCAGCAGCAGCGCGGGCGTGTAGGAGAAGGCGATCAGATCGTTGAGGACGCGCCCGGCCGGCGTCGGGCCCTGGGCGACCGCCAGGCCGACGGTCACGTCGCAGACGAAGAAGAAGCTCATGCCGACGGCGATGAACCAGGCGTTGAGCCGCGGGGGGGGG
>DASZVW010001048.1:0-15413 GCA_035546895.1 Polyangia bacterium | reverse complement strand
AGTCATCAACGCAGCGGTGACCGGATCGGAACTGTCCGCGCTCTGACCTCCCGGATTCTGGTCGCATGCGACCGGAATTCGACGTTTGGGCGCGTTTCCTGACGTCTCCTGACGTTCCAACTTGGCGAAATCCTTGGGGTCCGGGAGCTCGTTTTCCTTTGAGGTGCTAGCGGTTAACAGCCATCGGGGTTCAAGTCCCCGTCCTCGCACCGGTGGACCTTCGCCGGCGCAGTCTCGATCGGGCGTCGTGGCGCGCGCGGGAGTATGCATTCCCCGCCTCCGCCACCGATGCTCGCCAAAGACCATCGCATCCGGATGCGATGGTCACCAAGATCGTGAAAGCAAAACGATGAGCGCGCCGCATCTGAAGGAGGACGCGCCATGAACAAGACCCTCGTTGTCCCTGCAGTACGACGAGCTCCCTCTCCGAACCGTCTGCTGGTCGTGATGCCGCTCACGGCGCTCCTGTCGACTTGGTCCGCCTGTGCGAGCAAGGCTGCCGACGGAACTTCATCGGGCCCTGGGCACGACGCCGCCGCCGTCGACGCCGGGAAGGCGGCCCATGATGCGTCCACTTCGGCGGACGGGCCGGTCATGGCGTCGACGGGCACATGCCCAGCCTCGACCGTCGTCTGCAACGGGTATTGCTTGGCCACTGGACAGTCGGCGGCCGGATGTCAGGCGCTGGTGGCCGGTGTGCCCGCCCAAACGATGACAGTGACGGCCGGCTACGTGTACTACGACGCCCCGAGCGCGATCTGGCGGGTACCAGCGGGCGGCGGCACCCCTATGAAGTTCGTAACGGCACCGCAGTTCGTCTACGCGCTGGCGGCCGACGCGAACAACCTATACCTCACTGGCGAGGGCACCGATGGCACGGTCATCGATTACGTGCCGCTTACGGGCGGAACACTGCAGATACTCCACGGCGGGGATCAGGGAGATCCGCCATTCGGCGGGATCGCGCTCGACGGAACCCACGTCTACTGGCTGGAGGAACCGATCTCCGATGGTGCGCACCCCGCGATCTTCCAAGTTCCCATCGCGGGCGGCCCCGTGGTCACCGTCGGTGTGGCGGCGACTCCCACAGCGCTGGCCATTGATACTCACGACGTGTATTGGGTCGACAGTTCTCGCGTTTGGCGGCGGCCTCTGGCCACGCTTGGAACGACCTCGCTCGACGCGGGCCCGGCCGCAGGCGGGCCCATCGAGCTCTTGAACGCACCGATCAACGAAGCGCCGACAGGGCTCGCGAGCGATGGAAGCTACCTCTACTACGTCGACGGGAGTGCCCTCGCACGGCTGCCAGCGGACGGGGCCGACGGCTCGGCCGGAGACTCACTTGCCACCTACGACGGTGCCACGTTGATCCTCGACGGAACGGACGTCTATTTCACGACACTCCTCGGACAGCTGGTGCGTTACCGGATTTCCGATGCTACGAGCGAGGTCCTCGCGACGTTCGCCTCGGGCGCGGCGGGCCCCATCGCCGCCGACGCGAACAGTGTTTACCTGCTGCTCACACCGATTGGGGAAAACATCCACGGCGTGGTGCGGATCGCTAAATAAGCCTCACCACGTGCCGGCGATACCTGTCGCGGGTCGACGCGGCCGACGACCGGGGCGAGCGTGACATTCAGTACTCCAGGGGACCTGTCGGACGACCAGCGCTCTCGCTCGCTTTAACATCTGTAAAGCGCGAAGTGCCTTGGGCGGAATCTTGCCGTCAGCTATCGCACAAAAGCGCCGTCCTGAGGTGGCTGCGATCCTTGGCGGCATTGGCCTAGGATGAACGTGCGATGTCCGTCAGAGGTAGGTCGACCAAAGATGCGTGGGGTCTCACCCGTCTACGCGCTCTCCGGTGGTTGCCCGCGCGAGAGCAGACCGCGATCGAGGAGTTCGGCGTTCAAGGGCGACCGGGGCGCTTCCTGCTCGGACTGTCATCGATCTTCGGGGTGTTTCTCTTACCCGGGGTGCGGCGCTCAACCGGAATCAGCCTGCTGCAAGTAGGCGTCGCTTGGTCCGTCCTTGCTATCTGGTTCAGCGTTGCCCATCGGCTGCTCTATAAGCGCGCGGCGCGGCACCCCGCTGCCTTCTACGCGCTGCTGTTCGGCAACATGTCGGTCGGCGCGGTCGTGTCCTTGTCGTTCCCGGTTTTGGCCGGCAAGCCAGATACGACGCTCTGGCTCGCCTTCGCCATCATGGCCTGCATCGACGGTGCGGCCGAGGCGGGCCTCTCGATCATCCTTGCGGTCGCACATTCGGTGGCGCCGCTCCTGACCATTCCGTTTTTCGTCGCGCGAGGCTGTCCAATCGGGCAGGCGATCGCGTGGCCGCTGCTCGCCGCGGTCGTCTCCGGCTACGGCTATCGCTTTCTGGCCCGACGTCGCGAACACTGGCGTCACGATCGCCACCAGCGGGAAATCGATCTCGCGCGGGAGCGGCTGGCAGAGTCCGAGAAGGAGCGGCTGCGCCTGTCTCGCGATCTGCACGACACGGTAGGGACGACACTCTCGCTGGTCGCCCTCTACGGATCGCTGGCGGCGCATCGAGCAGACGACCCAGTCGAAGCTCGGCGGCTCGCGGAGAGCATCCGCCAGGCGGCGCGCGGAGCGCTCGACGAGCTGCGCGCCGTCCTGAATTCGCTCCCCCAAAGTGCCACCAAGCTCGACGACCTGGCCGCCGGACTAGCGGTGGTCGCGCGGCGCGCCTCCGAGCCGGCGGGCGCCGTCGTAAGCATCGAGGTCGCTCGCGGCGGGGGCACGGTCCTCAAGGGACCGCTGCGGGTCGCGGTGGCCCGAGTGTTCCAGGAAGCGGTTCACAATGCCCTTCATCACGGACATGCGAACGAGATCCGCGCCTCCCTGGCGGCCGACGTTGATCGGATCGTCTTCGAGTTGGCGGATAACGGAAGCGGGTTCGATACAGCCGCTCCGCGCGGCGGCACCGGCATCCCAGGAATGCGCGCACGGGCGAGCGAGCTCGGCGGCACCGCCACGGTCGAGAGCACGCCCGGGCAAGGAACGCGCCTGCGCGTCGAGTTGCCCCTCCCTTCGACTGACGCCGCATGACTGATTCTCGGACCCAGCTGCTCCTCGTCGAGGATGACGAGCGAATCGCAGAGGTGATACGTGCGGTGCTGGCGGCGGCTGGGTATGCGCATATGGATCTGGCGACTACGGCGGCCAGCGCCGAGGCTCTGGTCAGGCGCCAGGCCCCCGACCTGGTCTTGGTCGACCTGGGCCTCCCTGATCGCGATGGAACGGATTTGATCCGCGCCCTCAGGGCCGCCGAGTTTCGTAGGCCGATTCTGGTCCTCACGTCGGCGACCAGCGATGAGCGGGTCGTGGCAGCCCTGCGCGCCGGCGCAGACGGCTATCTGTTCAAGGACGACATCGAGGTACGGCTCGCCATCGGACTTCGCGATCTGGCGCGGGGTGGAGCTCCTTTGTCGCCGGGGGCGGCGCGGGCAGTCCTGCAGCAACTCGGGTACGGGCAGAGAGCGCTCACCATTCCGGCGCTGACGCCCCGAGAAGCGAAGGTCCTCGAGCTTCTCGCCACCGGAGGAGGCTATTCCGAGATCGCGCAGGATCTGGGTGTGGAGCTCAATACGGTGAGGACACATGTACGGTCGATCTACGAGAAGCTCGGGGTCGAAAACCGCGCCGAAGCGGTGAACCTCGCGTGGAACCTCGGCTTGCTCCATCGCGCAGGATGACCTTTCGAAGGCGGCGAGCAGGACTCCCCGGCTCTCACTTCGCGGTCACCCTGGCGGTCGGAAAAGCGATGCTACCGCTCCGGCGCCCGTCTCTGCGAGGACACTCGCCTCCAGCACGTTTCCCAAGTTCATGCCGGCGTTGGCCCAAGCCTTGAAATGATCGCTGTCCCTGATTTCGCCTCTGCGAAGTCGAGTAGGCGGCCGATTCGTTCCCGTCGTCGTCCCAGTAGGTGTTCGCGAAGATTGTTCCGACGGACCAGACGAGGAGAGCTCATCCATCCAATCAATTGTCCTGCGCGCCGGCTTGGATCCAGGCGCTGATCTGTTGGACCTGCCAGGCCGGCATCTGCGGACGCCCGCGCGGCATGTAGCCGGACTGGAGGACGGTCACCAGATCCGACGCTGCAGGCATCCCCGGCGTCACCCGACGGAGAATGGTCTTGTACCCGTTCTGAAGGGTCGACAGATCGAGTCCCTTTTCGACGCCCGGATCGTGGCAGGCGGATCCCAGGCAGTTCGAGGGAGAGCTGCCGTTGACCAGAATCTGGCTATAGACCTCTGACCAGGTCGGGGCTGCCGCCGGAACGTCCATGCTCGGCCCGTCGCTGGGCACGGTCGCGTCGTCCCAGCCGCCATCGCCCGCCTGCGCGTCCATCGCCGTTGCCGGGAGGATCGAGGGATCGACCACCGAATGCACCCCCGAACCACCTCCGCACGCGACGCAGCCGAGCACCACCGCACAGACCAACCGCCACATGTACATCTCCGCCTCCCCCACCTGCTGGGGACGAATGTGGGATCCCGGAAAGGGCGTGCCCAGGGGGCAACATGTTTAACCTGCCCTCTCCCGAGAAATCGTCCTCCGGCTGAGCGACCGCCGTCGAGGCTGGCGGCACCCCACGACGTGCGTTGGCGGGGTCGTGAAAAATTGTGCGCACCGCCTGCCTGCTTTCCAAGGTCTGGGGGTACTACCAGGTCCAATCGGCGGGGCTGCCTCGTCGGATGCCGATGCGAAGCTTTCCGGCCGTTCGGCCACCGCGAAGTTCCGCCCGCCGCTGTCGATGGGCCGCGGCGCTGGCGTTCCTGCTCGCGTCCGGGCGGGCCGAGGCGGCCGGCAAGCGGATCGGCGTTCCCGAGTTCGCGGGAGCCCAGGAAGCGGCCGTCCGTCTGAAGGTCATGCGGACGCTGGCGGTCCACGGCTACGAGCCGGTGCGCGCGCGCGATCTGCAGGAGGCGATGACTCGCACCGGCGCCGGTCTCGAAACGGACGACGATCTGAAAGCGCTGGCCAAGGACCTCGCGC
Source organism: Polyangia bacterium (assembly GCA_035546895.1). Classification (GTDB taxonomy): domain Bacteria; phylum Myxococcota_A; class Polyangia; order Fen-1088; family Fen-1088; genus JADGRB01. The sequence goes on along the minus strand of DASZVW010001048.1, from coordinate 10,392 downwards.
TGTCGGCGATCGTGACCGGCGAGGTGGGACCCCGGCGGGCGAAGATCGTCGTCCACGACGGCGGCGAGGGCTCGATCCTGGGCAACGCCTCCTTCAGCGGCGCGAATCCGCGCAAGCTGGCGGAAGAGGTCGGGCTGAGCTTCTGGATGAAGCTGGGGCCCGACGTGGAACGCGGGCAATTGCCGGCCGGTGCCAAGGCTCGGAAAGCGCCCGCGGAGGTCGCCGCGGTGGACGACGAGCGCGCTCCGGGCGGTGAGGGCGGCGGGGCGGGCGACCGTGGCGAAGCCACAGCCCCGAAACGGAGCGACGAAGCGTCGGCGGAAGAAGGGAGCGAGTCCGACGAGGCCTCGCGGCCCAAGAAGGTGAAGAAGAAGCGGAGATTCAGGATGGAGGACGAGGTGGCGCCCGAGGAGACCGGCCCGCGCGCGCTGCCGCCGGGGAACCCCTGGCTCGACCTCGAGCTGGGCGGGGGCGGGCTCAATCGATCCCTGACCTTCAACCAGAACGTCGTCGTGCAGGGCTCCGCGCTCTTGCAGCCTTACAGGCTCGGTCTCGGACCGATCGGAACCGCCAAGGTGGTCCTCTTTCCCTGGCAGAACGACAGGGTCGGGGACTTCGGCGTGGAGGGGGAGATCCGGCAGGGGCTCGGGATCTCCTCGGCGCTGTCGAGCGGCGGCAGCTTCAGCGACGTCGTGCACGAGTACGCCGCCGGCTTCCGGTACCGGGTGCTGTTCGCGACCGCCGACGACATTTCTTCTCGCTGACCGTCGGCGAGGACGCCTTCACCTTCAGCGGTCCCGGCCGATCGAGCCTGCCGACCCCCGACACCATCTATCACTACACGCGCGGTGGAGCGGGGATGCACCTCGCGCTCGCCGGCGGCCTCGGCCTCTCGTTCGGTGGCGGCTACCGCTACATCAACAACCACGGCGGGCCTCAGATCTCGCAGGAGGTCTTCCCGCACCTGACCGTGGCGGGGGCCGACGCCGACGGCGTGGTTCGCTACGCCCTCAATTCGACGGTCGAGCTGCGGGCCGGCCTCGAATGGCGCCGGTACTGGTACGCCATGCATTCGCAGCTCGGCGATCGCGTGGTGGCCGGAGGCGCGGTCGATCAATCGTTCGACCTCACGGCGGGCATCGCCGTCCTGCTCGGCGTCAACGACTCGCCGAAGGCCGACGGGGAGTCTGCGGCACCGTCACCACCCCGGGGCGATGGCCCTCGGTAGCCCGAGTCGACCCCGGGGCAGAGGCGAGTGGATTTTCGGAAATGCACAGATGAGGAAAATGTGATCGGAGCCGCCTGATTTCGACGGCCCTGGGGTACTCATGACTCCAACAGCGAAGTCCGCTTCGCCGGAGGGCCCCATGCGACTCTCACGTTTCCACGCGATCTCGATGACGCTGGCCACCGCGGCACTGATCTACGGCTGTGCCCAGAGCGAGCCGCTCGATATCAATGTTCTCGTCCCCGACGGGGGATCGACGGGAGGCGTTACGGGTACCGGCTCCGGCGGGGATAGCTCGAGCACCGGCGGGACGACCGGAACGGGAGATGGCGGCACCGGCGACATCGGAAGCGGCGGCGCCACCGGCACCGGCGGGACGGTCGGAACCGGGGGCTCGGGGAGCGGGAGCGGTGGCTTGACGGGAACCGGCGGTTTTACGGGAACCGGCGGCTTCACGGGAACCGGCGGCTTCACGGGAACCGGCGGCGCCGTCGGGACGGGCGGTTCCGCGAGCGGCGGCGCGACCGGCAGCGGCGGCCGGGGAGGCTCGGGCGGGACCGGCGGCGCGACCGGCAAGGGCGGAACGACGGGGACCGGCGGCGCCATCGGCACGGGCGGGGCGACCGGGACCGGCGGCGTCGCAGGGACCGGCGGCGCCGGCGGTATGGCTGGGACGGCCCCGACGTTCACGCAGATCTACACGCAGATATTGACCGTCTACTGCGCCGGCACGAAGTGCCACGACCCCGGAACACAGCACGGGGTGAGCTTCTCGACCCAGGCCGGGGCCTACACCTCGGTCGCGAAGCTGGTGACGCCCGGCAACGGCGCCAATTCGAGCTTTTACAAGACCGTGAACGGCGGGTCGATGCCCCCCGGCGGACCGAAGCTGTCGGCGGCCAACCTGGCGCTCATCAAGGCCTGGATCGACGCCGGCGCGCTGAACAACTGACGGGCGTCGCGCGATCAGCGATGCTTCGATGGTGACGGCGCCCATCGTCCTCCTCATCGCCGTGGCCTCCACGCCGGACGGCGTCGCCATGGCCGACGAGGCGGCGGCGGCTTGCCTGCAGGCCCTGCCCGCGGGCGCGAAGACCGTCGTCCGGACGGTCGCGGCCGCCCCCGACGACGCCGATCTCGATGCGGCCGCCGCCGCGACAGACGCGACCGCGACCGTGATCGTGACCTGGCGAGATGCCGCCCGGTTGGTCGGCGACGTCCGGGTGCGCGCGGCCGCGCACGCCGGGGGACCGCCACGCCAGACCGAGCGGACGATCGTCTTCAGCGCGCGCGATCTGCCGGCCGAGCGCGGGCGCGCCCTCGGTCTGGTGATCGCGTCGATCCTGGTCGAGGACCGGGCTGCCGGTGGGCCGGCGGCCGGGATGGCGTCCGGACCGCCGCCCTTGAGCGGCGGGGCGGTCGACACCGAGATCCCTCCGGTGCTCGCCGGGTCAGGGAGACCCGCGCCGGCGGCGCCGACGTGGGCGCTGGAGGCGAACGTCACCACCGCGGTCGACGCGCAGGAGGACTTCGACGACACGATCGGGGGCATGATCGCGCTGCGACGGGCGTTGACCGCGCGCTGGGCGCTGCGGGCGGGCCTCGGGTTCCGCGTCGCCGACCTGGACGGCGCGGACGCGACGGCCCGCACCACGCTGGGCGCCCTGGGCGTCGCCTGGTCGAGCCCCGCCTTCACCGCGGGCCGGGGGCTCGGCTTCGCGGCGCGGGCCGACCTCCTCGGCGTCCGGGAGGCGATCAAGCGCGACGACTTCGACGCCGCGGGGCTGGACGGGCACTGGACGGCCGGCGCCGACCTCCTCGGCCAGGTCGGCCTCGGGCTCTCGTCGGGGACCAGCCTGGTCTGCGGAGGCGGGTTCGAGGGGTTCCTGAGCGGCGAGAGCCTGGCCACACCGAGCCGCGCGCCCGCGACCATCCTGCGCGGCCGGGTGATCTTCGAGCTGGGCGTGCTGGCCCGCTTCTAGGCCAGCCTGCCGCGCCCCCCTTCGGGGTACTCTCAAGGGGAGCCGATTCATGGCCGCCGTCCGCCCCCACGCCCCCCATCTGAGCGTCGTCTCCGGCGCCGAGGCGTCGCCCGCCGAGCGGCGTCCCCGGCGCAGCGACGAGGAGATCCTGGCCGGGGTGCGGCGCGGCGCGCTGGAGGTCGCGGAGGACTTCTACTGGCGGGTCAAGCCGGTCGTCGAGCGGACGGTCCGGCGGCTCCTGGGTCGCCTGGACCGGGATGGCGAGGATCTGGTCCAGATCGCGCTCGTCCAGCTCATCGAGTCGGTGACCGCCTACCGCGGCGCGTGCGCGCTCGACGCCTGGATCTCCACGCTGTCGGCGAACGTGGTCTACAAGCACATCCGGCGGCGGCGTCTCGAGCGCACGATCTTCACCGCGGCGCTGGACGACGAGGAGGAGATCGCCGCCGGTCCGAGGGCGAGTGGGGCGGACGCCACCTCGCTTCGCCAGGCGCTCCGACAGATCGCCGACCACCTGTGCGGGATGCGCGAGGACCGCGCGTGGGCCTTCCTGCTGCACGACGTCTGCGGATACTCGCTGGACGAGATCGCGCACATCTGCGGGATCTCGGTGGTCGCGGCGCAGAGCCGGCTGGTGCGCGGCCGGCGCGAGATCCACGACCGGATCGCCGCTGACCCGCGCCTGGCGGAAATTCTCGACCGAGGTGATCCGTGACCGACTTGCGGTACGCGGATCGGGCTGCCCGCTTGCTGCGGACTGCCCGGGCGCGCCTCCGGCCGCATCGTCCGGCCGCGCCGGAGGACGCCATCACGGAGATCGCCGGCGCGATCGACCGCGCCGGGTCTCGGCGGCGACGCCAGCGGATCACGGCCGCTGTCGGGCTCGCGGCGGCAATTTCGGGTGGCGTCGTCCTGGTGGCGATCCGGGGACCGTGGAGAGCCGCGCTCGTGCCGCCTGCCCGACCCGCGACAGCGGCGAGGGCGAGCCTCGTCGCGGGTGCGGACGCGCGGGCGACGCTGGCCGATGCCGACGGACGCGTCCTGGCGCTGCCGCCCGGACACGCCTGGCGTCCGGACGAGCGGCTGCAGACGGAGGCGCTGCCGATCACCTTGGCCGGCGAGGACGGGACGACCGTCGAGCTGGAACCCCGGTCCGACCTGCAGCTCCTGCGCGCGGACGCCGAGCAGTGGCTCCGCCTCGGAAGCGGCGCCGTCGCGGTGCATGTCGCGAAGCTGCAATCGGGGCAGCGGTTCGTGGTCGTGACGCCCGACGCGCAGGTGGAGGTGCGGGGCACGCGCTTCCACGTGGCGCTCGCCGCGCCCGACGCGGGCTGCGGCCACGGCACGCCCACCCGCGTCGTCGTCGACGAGGGCGTCGTCGTGGTCCGCCTGGCGACCGGGGAGGTTCGCGTCCCGGCCGGCCAACGCTGGCCTGCCGACTGCGCTGCCACCCACGCTCCGCCGGCACCCGCGCCGAAGCCGCAGCCCGGTATGACGAGGCGGCCGCCGAGAGCCGTGCCGGCGCCGCCATCGACGCTCGCCACGGAGAACGATCTCTTCGGGGCCGCGCTGAGAGCGGAGCACGCGGGAGATCGGGCCAAGGCCGCTCGCTTCCTCGACGCCCTGTTGACGAGATTTCCGTCGAGCCCGCTCGCGGAGAGCGCGCAGCGCGCCCGCGCGCGCGTGACGACGGCCGCCCGCCCGTCACCATAACGCGTGAGCGGAGTCGCATAGCCGCCTGCTCGTCGGCCCTCCGCGGTACTTGGCCCCTCGTTGGAGGATACATGGCCCACGACGTCCGCAAAGGTTGCTTAGACTGTCCCCAGAACGCTCTCGACCGCCGTCAGCTGCTGGTGCTCGCCGGCGCCTCGACCGGGCTCATCGTGCTCGGCGGCGCCGTCGCCGGCTGCAACGCGAAGGGGACGCCGCCGACCGGGCCCGAGATGGCGGGCAATCTCTCCGAGCTGCAGATCGGGTCTCTGCTCTTGATGTCCAACGTCGTCGTGGCCCGCGACGACAACGGCGTCTACGCCATGTCGGCGGTCTGTACCCATGCCGGCTGCCTGCTCGACGACGGCGCGCAGACCGTCGTCGCGGGGCTCAGCTGCCCTTGTCACGGCTCGACCTTCGACGGGAACGGCGCGGTTACCCACGGGCCCGCCGGCACACCGCTGCAGCACTACGCCGTCACCATCGCGTCCGACGGGACCATCACAGTCGACGGGAGCCAGCCGGTCCCCGCGGACACCCGCACGGCCGCTGTGCCCGGGCCGGCGACCGCGCCGGACGCGGCGGCCGGTTAGCTGTGGGCTCTCAGGAGCTCGGCGTGCGTCGACACGACCCGAGGCGCGGTCGCATCGTCGGACCGGGCGGGACCGAGGTTTCGGAGGCGGTCGGAGATGCTCATGTCCGGCGCCCCTGGGACCGGAACCGGGTGCTCAGCCTTGGCCCCGTCCTCGCACTCCACTGAAATTGTAGCTTTTTTTGTCGGTGGACCTCGCCGGCGCAGCTTCTCGATCGGGCCGCGAAGCCGGTCTCTTTGGGAGCCGCTGTTGGCCGTCGTCGAGCGGCGCGCCAGCCGAATCCGTCCGGGCGCAGTGTCTCCGCTGACGTTCGATGCTTACCCTTCTTGGAGAGGTGAGCCGTCCTCGCACGGGCGTCGGCGAGCACGATTCATATCGATTGCTTCATCGAAAAATGGCCATGGACTGCGTCACTCCGGACGATGAGGCGACGGCTCCCGCCAACGAGACGATCGGGAACTATCGGGTCGTCCAGCAGCTGGGGGCGGGGTCGATGGGGTTGGTCTACCTGGCCGAGCACCCCATCATGGGCCGCCGGGTCGCCATCAAGCTGCTCCATCCCGTGCTGTCGGCCGATCCCGACGTGGTCACCCGCTTCTTCAACGAGGCGCGCGCGATCAACATGAGCGCGCACGAGAACATCGTCGAGATCTTGGACTTCGGCCAGACCGACGGCGGCCAGCCCTACTTCATCATGGAGCTCCTGGAGGGCGAGCCGCTCAGCGAGCACATCGCCCGGGGGCCGATGGACCCGGGGCAGGTGGCGCTCATCGCCGACCAGATGTGCCGGGCCCTCGGCGCCGCCCACGCCAAGGGGATCGTCCACCGCGATCTCAAGCCGCAGAACGTGCAGCTGGTGACCAAGGCGGACGGCTCCCTGCAGGCGAAGATCCTGGACTTCGGGGTCGCCAAGATACTGGCCTCGGCCGAGGGGATGCTGTCGGCGAAGACGCGTACGGGTCTCCTCATGGGGACGCCGCTCTACATGTCTCCCGAGCAGTGCCGGGGGTCGGGCCCGATCGACTGTCGGTCGGACGTCTACGCGCTGGGGGTGATGCTGTTCGAGATGCTGGCGGGCCGCCCGCCGTTCGTGGCGGAGGGGCTCGGCGAGCTGTTCGCCTTGCACATGTTCCAACCGGCGCCGGCGCTGGCCGAGCTGGCGCTCGGCGTCCCGCCGCACGTAGCGACCGCCGTCATGAAGGCGCTGGCCAAGGTTCCCGACGATCGCTTCCAGAGCATGGAAGAGCTCCGCGCGGCCCTCACGAGCCCGGCCGATCTCGAACCGCCCGCGCCCCGGCCGCTCGAGCCGGACGTCCGGGCCGCGCCGCGACGGCCGGGCTGGAAGGCTCCCGCCCTGATCGCCGCGCTGGCGGCGGCGGCGGTGGTCGCCTATGCGGCCCGGCCAGCCTCCCGCCGGCAGGTGGCGCGGCGGTCGCCCGCGCTCCTCGCCCAGCCTGCGCCGAGGACGGCGACCCTCCGCTTCGAGAGCGATCCGCCAGGGGCGGACGTCGTCGATGACCAGGGGAAAGATCTCGGCCGGACGCCCCTCGAAGTCGCGCTGCCGCGCGGGAAAACGGCGAAGGACTACGTCCTGCGGCTCGCCGATCACCGCCAGATCTCGTTGGCCGTGGTGCCCGACGCCGACCGGACCCTGCACGTCTTGCTCGATCCGCTGATGACAGCGTCGACGTCGGGCGGCGCGACCAAGCGCCCGATCCGCCACCGCGCCAAGAAGAGCGGCCTGTCCCTCGATGACGAGGACCTGGCGACGCCGTCCTTCTAGTCCGGTCAGTTCTTCACGACGCGCCACCTCAGGGCGTCGATCGTCAGGCGCCGTCGGCGTCGCGAGAGGCAGCCCGGCCGCGCGCCGATGTTGACGCCGCTTCCGCGGGAGCGACCTCAGGACGGGCAGCTCGCCAGTGAATTGGGGTAGGGCCCGAGTTGAGGGGCTGGCGGCGCCGGTAGGACGGCGGCCCCCGCGTCAGTCACGCGGCCGGGCCCCGCCGGTCCAACCGGGCGGCAGGCGGCGGGCGTTGCGCAGAGCCTCGGGAGGCATGACGCCGACGGAGATCGACAGCGCGTCCTCGGCGCACTTCACGAGGTGCCACCAGGTCGACGGGATGTAGAGCCAGTCGCCCGCGATGAGCCGGCTCTGGTAGATCGGCGAGGTCTCCCGGCGGATGCCGGTGAAGTCCAGACCATCGCCGAGCACGGCGTCGCGCGCGACCGTGTTCGCGCGGAAGTAGTAGTCCTTCACGCCCGCGGTCTGCGCGATGAAGACGTCCTCGAAGTCGTAGTGCCAGCCGTAGCTGTTGGTCCCGGCGGGCGTCGCGTACACCTGGACGTGCACCTCGCCGGGCAAGGCCCTCTCGAATCCGGCGGCCACCGCGCGGAGACCGGGGTCGTGTCGTTCGGCTGATCGCACGACCACGCTGACGCCGGCGCGCATGAGGGCGCGCGCGTCTTCCAGTGAACGCGGGCGCGGCGCCTCCTGCAGCCGGCCCGCCCGCACGGTCATGAGATCGAGCGGCCGGTCGCTGCCGAGGAGGCGGTCGAGCGCCGGCCAGTCCAGCGCGGGGACGGCCGCGCGGGCGCTTCCGGCGCGCGCCAGCGGCGCAGCCTGGAAATGAGACCGCATGAACCAGCCCAGGTCGTCGGGCGCCAGCCACTCGGTCAGCATCCGTCGATTTGCTTCGACGAGGCCGACGCCATCAATCAGGCATATTACCGAATCTGTGCCGGACGGGTGCGACGGCAGTCGTCGCTCCTGAACGACTGCCGTCACGCGCGGGCCGCCTCCGGCGCGGCGGCGGCGTCAGGTCGCGAACGCCTCCGGTGCCGCCAGATGTTTCGCGACTTTGTTGTAGAGCCCGATGACCAGGATCGACGGGGCCCATTGCCCGACGAAGTTCCCGAGCTGCTTGCGGCCGGTCAGCACGAGGGCGGCCGAGGCGGCCATCGCGCTCACCGCCAGCCCCAGGTAGACCAGCGACGGCACCTTGCTGGTCTGCTCTTCCACCCTCGAGGTCGTCTTGCCTTCAGCTTGCGTCATTGGTGTATCTCCTCCCCACCAGGACTCTGACCACCGCCCGACTGCCCGCAAGCTGAGGAGGCGCGTGGGTTTCGGTTCGGCCGAAGGCGCCGCAGAATGACGATCATGGACAGCGCGTGGCGCGCGGTGGGGCGTCAGTCGTGGCGGGACTTGCTGTTCCTGCACCAGCCGATCGCGGTGGAGCGCCTGCGGGCGCTGGTGCCGGAACAGCTTCAGCTCGACACCTTCGAGGGCCAGGCCTGGGTCACCCTGATCCCGTTCAGGATCCTCGGCAGCCGGCCGGTCGGCGCGCCCCGGCCGCTGGGGATGGATTTCCTGGAGGTCAACCTGCGGACCTACGTGCGCTCGCCGGCCGGCGAGCCGGGGATCTACTTCTTCTCGCTCGAGGCGTCGTCGTTGCTGGCCGTGCTGGGGGCGCGGCTGGGGTACGCGCTGCCGTACTTCCCGGCCGCGATCTCCGTCCGCACCGACCGCGAGGGGGCGATTCACTACCGCTCGGTCAGGCGCCTCGGCGAGCGCGCGGCGTTGCAGGTGGTGTGGCGCGTGGGACCGGCGCTCGGGACCGCCACGCCCGGTTCGCGCGATCACTTCCTGATCGAACGGTACCTCCTGTTCGCCGTCCGCGGGGCGCGCCTCTACGCGGCCCGGGTCCGCCATCGCCCGTATCCGCTCTGCGGCGCCGAGCTGGCGTCGGGGCGCGAGTCGCTGCTCGCGGCGGCCGGGTTGCCGCCGCTGATGTTTCCGCCGGTGCTGGCTCACCATTCTCCGGGCGTCGACGTCGAAATCTCCTGGCGCCGGCGCCTGCGGCGGTGACCCTCCAGGGCGGTCCAGGATCGGGAAGCCCTTCCGGCGGGTCGATCGATGACCAGGGTGAAAACGGAGGCCACGCCGGGGGCGCGGGAATCATCATGGGTATGCACGTGCACGAGCTACACGCGGCGTCGGTTCACGCGCCGCTGGTGACCTTGCCGCTGGCGGCGCTCGTCGACGCCGCGGCGTCGATGTCGGGTGACCGCCGGCAGGCCGCGCTGGGCCGCAAGCTGTGGTGGCTGGGCGTGGGCGCCGGGGCGGCGGCGGGTGTGGCGGGGCTGGCCGCCTCGCAGGAGATCAGGGCCGAAGACGCCCGCAGCGAGGACATGATGTGGTTGCACGGCGCGGCCAACGTCGCGGTCCTGCTCGGCGCGACCGGCATGGCGCTGTGGCGGACCTTCCGGCGGCCGAGCCTGGCCACGGCCGCCGTCGGCCTGGGCGCGTGCGGGGTGGCGGCGTACACCGCGTACCTCGGCGGCGAGATGGTCTATGCCCGCGGCGTCGGCGTCCGGACGATGCCCTGGATCGCGCCCACGGGCGTCCGGCGCAGCCTGCCGATCGCGTCGGCGCGCGCGCCGGCGGCCTTCGTGCGCGACGCGGCCAAGGGGTTCGGTTGGCTGCTGCGCCGCACGCTGGACCTGCTGGCGGGGCGCGCGCCGCTGAGCCGGGGCGCGTACGGCATCGAGCGGATCGACCGGCCCGACGGCGTCGACCGCGGCGAGGTCGAGGTCGAGAGCGAGATCAGCCCGTAACCGTCGAGCCGCCGCCGGCCATCAGCCGACCCCGGCCCGGCGCCGAGACGCCGCCGACCTGGCGCGCGGGGGGTGGAGGGTCTCGCCGGCCAGGCAGAGGGCGACGAACTGCTCGATGCGGCGCGCCCGGGTCTCGGGCTTCTTGGCCGCCTGCACCCGCCAGAGGATCGCGTACCGGTTGGCGCCGTCGAGCGCCTCGAAGAAGGCGCGCGCCCGCGGCTTGCGCGCGAGGGCGCCGGCCAGATCCGGCGGCACCTCGGCGGTG
>DASZVW010001047.1:0-10056 GCA_035546895.1 Polyangia bacterium | reverse complement strand
CGGGCGAGCGGATCGCGATGGCGGCGCTGGCGCGGGTGGCCGAGCGGCTGCCGCCCGGGCTGTCCGGCCGGATCGACAACCTCGAGCTGCGGGTGCGGCCGCGCGCCGCGGGCGAGGCGGCGATGGTCGACGCCATCGCCGAGGCGCTGCTCTCGGCGTTCGAGCGCCATGGAAAGGATCCGCATGCCTGACACCGGCCTGCAACGCAGCCCGAAGGTCCAGAAGGGGGCCCTCGTCCAGCTCGTCGAGACGTTGAACATCCCGCTGCCGAACATCGTCCCCTTCCAGTACAACCCCGAGAAGGTCAGCCGGACGCTCGAGCCTTGGAACCCCATGGAGGCGGACGACACCCACCGGGGCCTCCCGAGCCCGACGGCGCAGCCGTTCGATCCGCAGGAGGGGATCGAGATGCAGATCGAGCTCGACGCCGCCGATCGCCTCGAGGACGGCGACCCGATCGCCGAGGAGTTCGGGGTCGGGGATCGCATCGCCGCGCTCGAGAAGATGCTGTTCCCGGGGAGCTCGCCGCTCGGCCAGCTCCTCAGCCTGGCCGTCTCGCTGACCGGCGCGTCGCCGCCGCCGCAGCGGCCCACCGTCCCGGTGACCTTCCTGGTGTTCGGCGTGGGCCGGATCGTCCCCGTGCGCATCACCCGCTACTCGATCGAGGAGCAGCTCTTCCTCCCGTCGCTGCGGGTGCTGCAGGCGCGGATCTCGCTGTCGATGACCGTGCTGACCCCCGACGTCTTCAAGGGGGTGAACAGCCCGACGGTCTCGCTGGCGATCGCCGCCTACAAGTTCTACCGGGGCCAGCAGGACGTGCTGGCCCTCATCAACGTCGGGACCAGCGTGGGGAGCCTGCGCGCGCTGCTCCCCTTCTGATCACGAGCGAGGAGAACCCATGGCCACCTTCGATCCCCTGAGCCGCTACGTGAAGCCGCCGCTCCAGACCTACGCCGCCGTCGACGTGCGCGGGCGGCAGGTGCAGGCGCTCCCCACGCCCGACGCGCCCGACGAGGTCGCGGCCGGCCGGCACGTCCGCACCCAGAGCGACACGCTCGACCAGATGGCCTTCGGCTACCTCAAGGACGCCAACGCCTACTGGCGGATCGCGGAGGTCAACGACGCGGTCCTCCCCGACGCGCTGGCCGAGGTCGAGGAGATCGTCATCCCCTCGCCGGTGAGGTAGCGGGGCGCGCGGAGTCCAGCATGAGCAGCGGCGAAATCACCTACCAGGTCCTGATCTCCGGGCAGCCGGACAACGACCTCACCGGCACGCTCATCGACGCGCGGGTGAGCGAGTCGATCGAGGGGATGTCCTCCTTCGACGTCCGCTTCGCCATCGATCTCACCGACACCTCCTACGAGCTGGTCGACGACCCGCGCCTGGCGCCGGGGCAGGGGACCCTGCTGACGCTGCTGGTGTTCGTCGACGGCGACGCGCAGGTCCTGGTCCACGGCCCGATCACCGACCGGCAGCTCGATCTCCGGCAGGGGGGCCCCGGCTCGGCGCTGCAGGTCAGCGGCTACGACCGGCGGATCGAGATGGACCGCAACTGGTTCAACTTCAACATCTTCACCGGGTCGTCGGAGTCGATCGCGCAGGGGATCCTGTCGAGCTACTTCAGCGACGTCAGCGTCACCGTCGAAGGGGAGAGCTATTCGCCCGACGCCACCGACGGCTTCGGGCTCGTGCAGACGGTGTCCGACCTGCGGATGGTCGAGCAGATCGCCCGGGCGGCCAACGGGAAGTTCTGGATCGACTGGACGTTCACGGGGGGGCAGGTCCAGGAGACCGCGCACGTCGAGTCGGTGCCGCCGCTCAACAACGCGGTCGGCGGGAGCTCGCTCCTCTCGGCGGTGTCGTCGCTGCTGCCGATCCCCAAGCCGCCGGCGCTGACCATGAACGCGGGAAACGGGCTCGACACCATCCTCAGCATGCGGATCGCGCGCCCCACCGAGATCCCCAACCAGGGCTCGGGCGACCGGGTGAACATCAGCGACGGCAGCATCCAGTCGACGTTCATCGGCGCCCCCACGCAGCCGCCGCTGGGCGCCACGCCCCCCTCGCCGGGCCCGCTGATGGCCACCATCGTGACCGCCGGGAGCGTCGACTACCTGCAGCCGCGGCTCTCCTCGGCGCTCAACGACGCGTCCTTCAGCACCCGGCTCTTCTGCGAGACCACGGCGCACGCGCTCGCCGGCCTCCTGCGCCCGCGCCAGCTGGTCAACGTGAGCGGAACCGGGACCAGCGAGGACGGCCAGTACCTGGTCTGGGCGGTGAGCCACAGCTTCGACCCGGCCGACCACCGGATGAGCCTGACCCTCGCCCGCAACGCGGTGAAGAGCTCCTGACCGAGGTGAACCACATGGACCAGCGAGCCGGAAGCGCCGAACAGAACCACACGATGGACCATGAGCTGGTCCGCCACCGCGCGCAGCTCTTCGGGAAGTACCGGGGCATCGTGCACAGCAACACCGACGACCAGAGCCGGGGGCGGCTGCAGGTGGTGGTCCCCCAGATCGGCAAGTCGGTGGTCATGTGGGCGCTCCCCTGCGTCCCCTTCGCGGGGCCGCAGGTCGGCCTGTTCGCGCTGCCGCCGGTGGGGGCGATGGTGTGGGTGGAGTTCGAGGCCGGCAACCCCTCGTTCCCCATCTGGACCGGGTGCCTGTGGGGCTCGAACGACATCGACCCCAACGACGCCAAGCCGACCATCAAGTTCTTCAAGACCGACAAGTTCGTGCTGCGGATCGACGACGACGCGGGCGAGGTCCGGATCGCCATCAACAGCGACGACCCCAGCGGCGGCACCCAGATCGTGATGCATGCCTCGGACATGACCCTCGGCAGCGCCAAGGTGAAGGTGCAGGGGGCGGGCGGGCGGACGATCGATCTCGACAGCCAGTCGGTGCGGGTGAACACCGCCTCCCTGGAGGTGCGCTGATGGCGACGCCGACCGTCTCGCTGCCGATCGACTTCCAGGCCAGCGCCCCCGGCGCCTCGATGATCGGGCCCAACGTCGTGGTGGCGGCGGCCGCCGGCGTGCTGGCCACCGCCGCCGACGTCCTGACCTTCGCCGACGGCTCGCCGGGCAACTGGACGCAAGGGGACGTCAACGTCACCGTGGCCGGCGGCAACCCGACCGTCTCCGCCACCGGGGTGGGGACCTCGGTGAACGCTCAGTCGGGCGTCACCGTCCCGGTGGTGGTCATCTCCGGCGATCCCAACGTGTCGACCTCGTAGCCATGGCCGCGCTCATCAACGCCTTCCAGTTCCCGGTGGCGATCGACAGATCGCTCGGCCAGCTCAAGCAGCAGCGCGACTACGCGACCTACGTCGGCCAGCTGGTCAAGCAGCTCCTGCTCACCACGCCGGGCGAGCGGGCGCACCGCCCCGACTTCGGCGCCGGGCTGCTGGGGATGGTGTTCGCGCCCAACGACGACTCCACCGCCTCGCTCCTGCAGACCACCATCCTGCAGGCGCTCAACACCTGGCTGGGCACGATCCTCTCCGTGAACGACGTGCTGGTGCAGGCCAACGGCAGCACCCTGAACGTCACCGTCACCTACACGGTGCTGGCGCGCGGCAACCAGGAGGTCTTGAACCTGGAGGTCACGATCTGATGGCCGCCAACACCGAACGGCTCGAGCTGCTGCTGCAGAACGACACCCGGTTCACGGGGATCGACTTCGTCGACGTCGTCGATCGCTGCGAGCAGACGACGCTGCGGATCTTCTTCCTCACCGACGTGACGAAGCTCGACCCGCCGCTCTCGGGCGCGACCAAGCTCCTGCCGCAGAACGTGGTGATCACCTCGCCGTCGGACCCGCGGCTGCCGCCGGTGACGGTGCTCTCCATCGACGAGGTGCCCGCCACGGGCGGCACCCAGGCGCAGGTCGATCCGACGCTCGACCGCTCGTTCATCGTCGTGCACGTCTCGCAGCCGGGGACCTTCGCCCCCTACCAGCTCCACCTCGACGATCCGAACGCCAACGCCGACCCCTCGCAGGCGCCTTTCTCTCGCTTCGACCGCTTCTTCAACGACGTCTCGTTCTCCTTCAAGGTGGGGTGCGACACCGACCGCGACTGCGCGCCCGCGCCGCTCGACTGCCCGCCCGATCCGATCGTCGACTTCCCGGTCGACTACCTGGCGCGCGACTTCGTCAGCTTCGAGAACGCGCTGCTCGACTTCGCGGCCCAGCGGTACCCGCAGTGGACGACGCCCATCACCGCCGACGTGGGGGTGATGCTGGCCGAGGTGTTCGCGGCGCTGGGCGACGAGCTCTCCTACATCCAGGACCGCTACGCGCGCGAGGCCTTCCTGGAGACGGCGACCCAGCGCCGCTCGCTGCGCAAGAAGGCGCGCCTGCTCGACTTCGAGATCCACGACGGGCGATCGGCCACCACGCTGCTGGCCTTCACGGTCAGCGGCGTCTCGGGGACCCCGGTGCCGGTGACGGCGGGGACGCCGGTCTGGGCGCTGTCGGAGAGCTCGGCGCCGATCCCCTTCGAGGTGGGGCTCGGGCTCCACGACGTCGACGGCGCCGGGAACCCCACCCAGTACAACCTGCGGGTCGGCTGGAACGCCGCCGCGTTGACCCCCTTCTTCCTCGACGAGAGCCAGGTCTGCCTGCCGGTGGGCGCCACCTCGCTGTACGTGCAGGGGGCGCTCGAGGGGCTGGAGATCGTCGGCGACAACCCGGGGAGCCAGCTCATGCTGCTCCACTCGGTCCCCAGCGACCCCGGCGTGCCGGAGCGGGTGCAGATCGTCCACCTGACCTCGGCGAAGCTGATCGCCGATCCGCTGCAGAGCGATCAGCTGGCGACGTTCCTCACCTGGGATCCCGCCGACGCGCTGCCGTTCCAGATCGATCAGACCTCGCTGCAGCTCACGCTCAACCTGGTGCCGGCCAGCGCGGGGCAGACGCTGTGCGCCGAGTTCGTGACCAGCGACTTCTCGCCCAACCCGCCGCCGTCGCTGTTCTGTCCGGGCGCCTCGCCCGTCGACGGCCCGCTGGCGGTGGCGGTCGAGCGCCAGGGGCCGCTGCCGGCCGGCGGGAGCGAGGGCGACCGCCCGACCATCGTGCTGTTCTCGCTCCCCGGCACCGACACGCAGGGGCTCGGCTTCGTGGGCGACGACCTCCGCAGCACGCAGCCGGAGATCGTGCTCGCCGACAACGCCGGCCAGACCTGGTCGTTCCAGCGGACGCTGCTGGAGGTCGGCCCCGACGAGACCGCCTTCACGCTGGAGGACGGGAGCTGGCGCCCCATCATCACCTTCCACACCGCGACCACCGATCTGGTCCACCAGGACTACGCGACCGGCCTCGGCTACACGCTCCGCTTCGGCGACGGCAGCTTCGGGCGGACGCCGCAGGGCCTGCACTTCGTGGCCCGCTACCGCACCGGCCCCGGCGCCTCGGCCAACGTCTCCTCGGGGGCGATCACGGCGCTGGCGCTGCCGGGCCAGACGCCGCCCGCCGGGCTGGTGGCGGTCAGCAACCCGCTCCCGGTCACCAACGGCGTCGATCCCGAGGGGGCCGACGAGATCAAGAACCTGGTCCCCGACGCCTACCAGGCCAACGTGCTGTTCGCGCTGCAGCCGGGCGACTACGGGACCCAGGCCAAGCAGCTCTCGTTCGTGCAGCAGGCCGACGCCACCCAGCGCTGGACGGGATCGTGGCCCACCATCTTCGTGGCCGCCGACCCGTTCGGCGGCAGCGCGCTCACCACCGACGAGCGGACCGAGCTGACCAGCTGGATGGACTGCGTGCGCCAGACCGCGCGCGACGTGCAGGTGCGCGATCCGCGCCAGCTGGCCATCGACCTCGAGATCACCATCTGCGTGCAGCCGTTCGCCCACCCGTCGGAGGTGCTGGCGCAGGTGCAGGAGGTGCTGCTCGGCCCCGGCACCGGCCGCCGCCTCAAGGGGGTGTTCCACCCCGACAACTTCAGCTTCGGCACGCCGCTGCGCCGGAGCGTGATCGAGGCGGCGATCCAGGGGGTGGCCGGCGTCAAGTCGGTGGTCGCCATGCTGGTGCGCCCGCGCGGCGTCCGCGCGCTGGCCCCCTTCACCGACCTCACGCTCTCGGTGGCGCCCGACCAGATCATCCGGCTCGACAACGATCCCGTGCACCCCGAGAACGGCACGCTGACCTTACTGACGGAGGGGGGCGCATGAGCGACTGTCCTTGCGACGATCTCCCGACCGGGACGCTCAACATCCCGGCGGGGCTGAGCTCGCTGCCGCGCCAGCTCCGCTCCTTCTCCGAGGTGCGCGAGGCGCTGCTGCGGTCGCTCCCCGCCCAGCCGGCACTGGCCCCCTGGAAGGCCCGCGGGGCGGGCGACCTGGGCGTGATGTGGCTCGAGATGTGGGCCTACGTCTCGGACGTCCTCAACTTCTACGACGAGCGGATCGCCAACGAGACCTACCTGCGCACGGCGCAGCTCGACCCCTCGCTGCGCCGCCTGGTGGCGCTCATCGGCGCCCGGCCGCGGCCGGCGGTGGCGGGCGAGGTGTCCCTGGCGGCGCTCGCCGAGGGGCGCACCGGCACCACCATCCCGGCGCGCACCGCCTTCCGCTCGGGCGCCTTCGCGGGCCAGCCGCCGCAGGTCTTCGAGCTGACCGTCGACACCCCCATCCACCCGCTCATGAACCAGTGGCAGCTGGGGCCGATCCGCAAGGGGACGCTCCCCGAGATCACCCCCAGCGTGGCGGCCGACCCGATCGGCACCGCCACCTCGCCCGCGGGCCAGACCCGCTTCATCGTCTTCCGGCCCGACGACTTCGGGCTGGCGCGCGACCGGGTGGTCCTGTTCCAGATCGCCAACCAGGCGCCGCCGGGGCTGGTCTCCACGGTGAAGAACACCACCACCTTCACCGGCGTCGACGGCCTCTCCTACGTCGAGGTCGAGCTCGACCCGCCGGTCGACATCCCGCCGGGGACCGATCCGGCCGACGTGCGCGCGCTCCTGCCGTCGGTCAGCGCCGCGCCGACCAAGGCTTCCACCGCCGGGCTCACCGACGCCTCGCCGGTCAGCCCCGTCGAGGACGAGAACGGCGCCCGCAGCGCGATCTTCCTCGACGCGGTCTACCGCCAGATCCACCTCAACGACCCGGTGGTCGTCACCCGCGCCGGCCACGATCCCTCGACGGGCGTGCAGGCCTTCCTGGTGACCGACACCGAGACGGTGCTGATCGACGGCCCCACCGCCAGCCCGCGCATCAAGATCCCGGTGACCCGGCTGGAGGTCGACGGGATCGTGGCCCGCTCGAGCGTGGGCGAGCTGGGGATCCAGTTCGGGTTCGTCAACGCGGGGACGGTCACCACGGTGGGGAGCCGGACCATCACCGAGGCCGACCTGACGGCCGACGCCGGCGTGCCGGTGCAGGGGATCGTCGACACGCCGCCGGGGACGCCCGGGCCGAGCGGGAGCACGCTGCTCAACCAGCAGTTCCTGCTGCTCGACGCCAACCGGCAGGGGGCGCGGGTGAGCGGGACGATGCGCTTCGACGGCACCGGCCGGGCCAGCTTCCGGGTCGAGGAGACGCTGGAGGGGGCGATCGCCGCGCTCACCACGCCGGTCACGGTGTTCGGCAACGTCCTCCTGGCGACGCGCGGGGAGAGCGTCCTCGGCGAGGTGCTGGGGAGCGGCGACCCGCGGCAGGCGAACCAGAGCTTCACGCTCAAGAAGTCGCCGCTCACCTACCTGACCTCGCCGGCGCAGCAGTTCCCGGTCAGCACGCTGTCGATCGAGGTCGACGGCGTGTTCTGGACCGAGGTGCCGACCTTCTTCGGCACCGGCCCGCAGGACCAGGTGTTCATCGTCCGGCAGACGCCCGCCGGCGCCTCGGTGGTGACGTTCGGCGACGGCACGCGGGGGGCGCGGCTCCCCTCGGGGTCGGGGAACGTGAGCGCCAGCTACCGGTTCGGCGCCGGGCAGGCGGCGCCGCCGGCCGGTTCGGTCGAGCAGATCGCGCGCCCGGCCGACGGGCTGCGGGCGGTGCGCTCGCCGCTGCCGGCGGTGGTGGGCGCCGACGCCGACACGCCGAAGTCGATGCGCACCTCGGCGCCGCAGACGGCGCTGGTGCTGCAGCGGCTGGTCTCGGTCGCCGACTACCAGGCGATCGCCAACCAGCGCCCCGGCGTGATCAAGGCGGTGGCCAACTTCATCTACCTCGACGATCAGCAGCGCGCGGGCGTCCGCGTCGACTACATCGGGACCGCGCCGGCCGGCGACCTGGAGGCGCTGTTCACCACGCTCGGTGACCCGGACCTGCCGGTGCAGGTGGTGCCGGCGCTGCCGGCCTCGCGCACGCTCCAGCTCACGGTGGGCATCAACCCCAAGGCCGACGGGTCGGTGGTCTCGGCGGCCATCGTCCAGGCGCTGAGCGATCCGACCACCGGCTTCCTGGCGCCGGCGAACCTCGACATCGGCGGGCAGCTCTGGGTCAGCCAGCTGTTCGGGTCGGTGCTGGCGGTGGCCAACGTCGTCGAGGTGCAGTCGGCCACCTTGCTCGACGACTTCGGGGACGCCACCTCGCTGGCCGCGGCCTCGGTGGTCTGCGCGCCGGCCGGGACCTTCTTCGACTTCGGCGGCGGCACGCGGATCGCCGTCACCACCGCCGCCCCCCTGGGTGGCCTCCCCACCCCTCCGAACAGCGGAGGCACCACCTAGCCATGGCCGCCAACGACGGGTTCGACGCGTACTACACCGAAAAGATCTGGGCGATGATCCCGGCCGTCTATCGGACCGAGGACGGCAACGCGCCCATCCCGGGCGTGCTGCGCCAGCTCGTCCAGGTCATCGCCGCCCAGGCGGCCATCACCCGGCGCTCGATCGACCGGCTGTGGGAGGACCAGAGCATCGAGACCTGCGACGACTGGGCGACGCCCTACATCGGCGATCTGGTCGGCACGCTCCCGCTCCCCGTCGACGACCCGCGTGCGCGCCGCGTGGACGTGGCGCGCACGATCCACTTCCGCCGGCGGCGCGGGACGCCCAGCCTGCTCGAGTCGCTGGTGCACGAGCTCTCCGGGTGGAGCGTGGTGCTGGTCGAGGCCTTCCGCCGGCTGGCCCGGGCGCCGCACCGGCTCGACACCTTCCCGGTCCCGGCCGGCCGGGTGACCGGCACCCCCGCGGGCGGGATCGCCGACCTGCGCAGCGCCCGCTCGAGCGAGCTCCTCCCCGGGCCGTTCGACGAGCTGTCGCACACGCCCGACGTGCGCCGCCTGCGCGGCACCGTGGGGCGCTTCAACATCCCCAAGGTCAACTTCCACCTCTACCGGCTGCACGCCTTCGGCGTCACCGGGTCGACGCCGGTGCAGATGCAGGACCCCGGCCCCCTCACCTTCACCGTCGACCCGAGCGGCCGCGACGTCCCGCTGTTCTCGCAGGAGGCGACGAACGCCGCCGGCCTCGACTCGTGCGAGCCGCCCTGGGGCGACCTGCCCGGGACCGCCAGCGGCGGCGCCCCCAGCGTCAGCACCTGCCAGCGGAGCTGCCTGTCGACCTTCGAGTGGCAGGTGGCGCGCCCGATGACCTGCCGCGAGCTCTCCGAGGCGGCGTTCGTGCTCACCGCCGAGAACGTCTCCAACGCCACCAACGGCGACGCCGGCGTGATCGCGCTGCTGGCGCCGCTCTACGGCTTCCGCTTTCGCGACGAGGTCCGGCTGCGCCAGCGCCTGCAGCAGCTCGGGCTCAGCTTCTCGCCGCAGCAGCCCCCCTGGTACCGCGCGCTGCTCGAGGACGCCGTCACCGCGGACTCGGCGGCGCCGAACCTGCTGGCGCCCGGGCAGGCCAAGAGCCTCGACATCAGCCCCGCCCCGGGGCTCGACCTCCTGTTCGACCAGGTGCGGGGCGCCGATCTCGACGCCCGCTCCTGCCAGCCCGTCCCCTCGGACATCGGGGTCGAGCTGCTGGTCGACGTCGATCTGGGCCGCTTCGCGGTGCCGCAGCTGCAGGGGCCGGAGCCGATCGTCCCCGATCCCACGCCGACGCCGGACCCGCCCCCCACCATCCCGCCGACGACGCCGCCGCCGACCACGCCGCCGCCG
>DASZVW010001046.1:0-7488 GCA_035546895.1 Polyangia bacterium | reverse complement strand
GTCGAGGCTGGCGAACACCCCCGAGGGGCGGCGGACGGCGATGCCGCCGCTCTTGGCCTGCCCGGCCCCCGACACGCCCGCCTGCTCGAGGCGCGTCTTCTCGGTCAGGATCTTCTCCAGCGTCGGCTGGCACTCCGGCGTCAGCTTGTCGAACCGCACGCCCATCCCCGGGGTGGCGTTCTCGCGCGCCTGGTCGTGCTCGCGGATCCAGACCACCGTCCCTTCGCCGGCCAGCAGGAGCGAGCCGTCCTGGAGCTGGAAGTCGAGCTTGAGCCGGGTGTTGACCGCCAGCGGCTCGCGGGTGCGGATGAAGATCCCGCCGCGGCTCACGTCGGCGGCGTACCGCTCGATGAACTGATCGAGGCTGGCACTGCGGAACTTGATGCGCAGGTTGGTGGGGCCGCGGGGCTCTTTCGGGGTGGGCTCGCTCATGATCCTCGGGGGTCCGACCCCGTCGAGACTATAAGTCCGACGGGGCTTTGCAAAGCCGTCATTTTCCCTGATATTTATCCAAAATCACGCGCTCCGATCACGCCGCCCCACGCCCGTCCCCGCGCCCCTTCGGGCGGGCTCTGGCGTGGGTGTTCGCGGGGGCGGCGCTGGCGCTCGGCGCCGCGGGGCGGGCCGGCGCGGCCACGCCGCCGCCGTTCCGGGCCGCGCACGCGGCGGTCGCCTCCGACCACCCGCTCGCCTCGGCCGCCGGCCTGGCCACGCTCAAGGGGGGCGGCAACGCCGTCGACGCCGCCTGCGCGACCGCGCTGGCGCTGGGGGTGGTCCACCCCGACGCCTCGGGGATCGGCGGCGGCGGCTTCGCGGTCGTCTATCTGGCCAAGGAGCGGAAGAGCTACGCGCTCGACTTCCGCGAGCGGGCGCCGGCGGCGGTCACGGCGGCCTCCTTCTTCAAGGCCGGCAAGCTCGACCCCGAGCTGTCCAAGCACGGCGGCCTGGCGGTGGCGGTGCCGGGCGAGGTGCGGGGCCTGGCCGAGATGGTGCGCCGCTGGGGGAAGCTGCCGTTCTCCCGCTGCGTGGACGGCGCGCAGCGGCTGGCCGCGCGCGGCTTCCCCGTCTCCTGGCGGCTGGCCCGCAGCCTGGGGGCGCTCGATCGCGAGGCGCCCGAGGGCGATCGGAAGTTCATGCAGCTCTTCACCGGCAAGCCGCTCGCCGAGGGGGCGACCTTCCGGCGCCCGGCGCTGGCCTGGACGCTGGGCAAGCTGCGAACCGGCGGCGCCGACGCCTTCTACAAGGGCGAGGTGGCCCGGGAGATCGTCAAGGCGGTGGCCGACGCGGGCGGCGTGCTCGGCGCCGCCGACCTGGCCGGCTACACCGCCACCGACCGCGCGCCGCTGGCCGGCGACTACCGCGGGCTGCGCGTCTATTCGATGCCGCCGTCGTCGTCGGGCGGCGTGGTGCTGCTGGAGACGCTGGGGATCCTGGCCGCGCACTACCCGACCGAGGCCGACCTGCAGCGCGACGGGCGCGGGTCGTCGGCCTACCTGCACGTCCTCTCGGAGGCGCTCAAGCACGGGTTCGCCGACCGGGCCCGCTTCCTGGGCGACACCGACTTCGTCTCCGTCGACCTCGGGCACCTCACCAGCCCGGCCTACCACGCCGAGCTGGCGCGGCGGATCAAGCCGAGCGCGGTGCTGCCGGCCGACGCCTACGGCACGCTGGGGCCGCCGCCCGCGCACCACAAGGACGGCGGCACCACGCACCTGTCGGTCATCGACGCCGAGGGGAACGCGGTGGCGCTGACCACCACGGTGAACCTCGGCTTCGGCGCCCACCTCGTCGCCGGCAAGACCGGGATCGTCCTCAACGACCAGATGGACGACTTCTCGCTCAACCCCGGCGTCCCCAACGCCTTCGGCCTCATCGGCAACGAGCAGAACGCGGTGGCGCCCGGCAAGCGGCCGTTGTCGTCGATGACGCCGACCATCGCGGTCGACCACGACGGGCGGGTCAAGGTGGTGGTCGGCGCCGCGGGCGGCCCGACCATCATCTCGGCGACGGCGCAGGTGCTGCTCAACGTGGTCGACTGGAAGCTCGACGCGCAGGCGGCGGTGGCGGCCCCGCGCATCCACGACCAGTGGTTCCCCGACCTGCTGATGGTCGAGGGGGACATCCCGCGCGACGTGACCGACGCGCTGGCGCGCCGGGGCCACAAGCTGAAAGAGGCGGAGCACATCGGGACGGCCAACGTCCTGGTCCGCACCGACCGGGGGATCGAGGCGGGCGCCGAGCCGCGCAGCCCGAGCATGCCCGCGGGATACTGAAAGGGGGACCGATGCCGGCGCGCAAGATCACCAAGGTCCTCATCGCCAACCGCGGCGAGATCGCCTGCCGGGTGATCCGCGCCTGCCGCGAGCTCGACCTGCGGACGGTGGCGGTCTACTCCGAGGCCGACGCCGCCGCGCCGCACGTGCGCCTGGCCGATGAGGCGATCGGCATCGGCCCGGCCCCGGCGCGCGAGAGCTACCTGGTGATCGACAAGCTGGTGGGCGCCATCCGCAAGAGCGGCGCCGACGGCGTCCACCCGGGCTACGGCTTCCTGTCGGAGAACGCCGACTTCGCCGAGGCGGTCCACGCCGCGGGGGCGACCTTCATCGGCCCGCCGCCCTCGGCGATCCGGGCCATGGGGGGGAAGACCTCGGCGCGGGCGCGCATGCAGGCGGCCGGCGTGCCGGTGGTCCCGGGCGACAACGGGCCCGAGGGGCGCGGCTTCCCGGACGTCGCGCTGGCCAAGGCGGCGGCGGCGCGGGTCGGTTACCCGGTGATGCTGAAGGCGGCGGCCGGCGGCGGTGGCCGCGGCATGCGGCTCGTCGACAGCGAGGAGAAGCTGGAGGCGGCGCTGGCCGGCGCGCAGCGCGAGTCGAAGGCGGCGTTCGGCGACGACGCGGTCTACCTCGAGAAGGCGATCGTCCGCCCGCGCCACATAGAGATCCAGGTGTTCGGCGACGAGCACGGCGGCGCGGTCCACCTCTACGAGCGCGACTGCTCGATCCAGCGCCGCAACCAGAAGGTGATTGAAGAGTCGCCCTCGCCGGTGATCGACGAGGAGACGCGCGCCAGGATGGGCGAGGTGGCGGTCAAGGCCGCGCGCTCGGTCGGCTACGTGGGCGCCGGCACCATCGAGATGCTGTACGACTCGGCGGCGCGCAGCTTCTACTTCCTGGAGATGAACACCCGGCTGCAGGTCGAGCACCCCATCACCGAGCTCGTGACCGGGGTCGACCTCGTCCACTGGCAGCTGGCGGTCGCGCAGGGGGAGAAGATCCCGCTCGCGCAGGCGGCCATCCCCCGGCGCGGGGCGGCCATCGAGTGCCGCGTCTACGCCGAGGACTCGGTGCGCTTCCTGCCGTCGCCGGGGACCATCACCTCGCTGCGGGTGCCGTCGGGGCCGGGGATCCGCGACGACGGCGGGGTGGTCGCCGGCAGCGTGGTCTCGGTCCACTACGACCCGATGATCTCCAAGCTCTGCGCCTGGGCCGACGCGCGGCCGGCGGCCATCGATCGGATGCGGCGGGCGCTCGCCGAGTACCACGTGGGCGGCATCAAGACCAACCTGGCCTTTCACCGCCGGGTGATGCGGAACGCCGCGTTTCGCGCGGGGGACTACGACACCGGCTTCATCGAGCGGCACAAGGCGGAGCTCGCCCAGCCGGCCCCCGACGAGGAGACGGCGGCGCTGGCGGCGATCGCGGCGGCCGCGGCGGCGGCCCGCGCCGGGGTGGGGGCCGCGGCCAGCGACCTCGATCTGTCGCAGACGCAGCTCCCGGCCTGGCGCCGGCGCGATTGAGCGCGCCGGCCACATCACCGGCGCCGTCGCGGGCGGCGCTGCTGCTCGCCTTCGCCACCCTGTACCTGGTGTGGGGCTCGACCTACCTGGCGATCCGCATCCTGGTGGCCAGCGTCCCCCCGTTCGTGGC
Organism: Polyangia bacterium; assembly: GCA_035546895.1. Classification (GTDB taxonomy): domain Bacteria; phylum Myxococcota_A; class Polyangia; order Fen-1088; family Fen-1088; genus JADGRB01. Next base: position 3,562 of record DASZVW010001046.1, on the reverse strand, counting down.
CGGCGCGCTCCGCTTCGCCGTGGCCGGCGGCGGGCTCTACCTCTTCCTGCGCCTCCGCGGCGCGCCGCGCCCGACGGCGCGGAACTGGGGCGCGGCGGCGCTGGTGGGCGCGCTCCTGCTCGGCAGCGGCAACGGCCTGGTGTCGTGGGCCGAGCAGTGGGTCCCCTCGGGCGAGACGGCGCTCATCGTGGCCACGGTGCCGCTCTGGATGACGCTGCTCCCCTGGCTGGCCCGGCGCGCGCGGGCGCCGCACCCGGCGGCGCTGGCCGGGATCGCGCTCGGGCTCCTCGGCGTGGGGACGCTGGTGGCGGGGGGGCGCGGCGGGCACGGCGGGGCGGCGGGGGCCGCGCTGCTCGCCGGCCGGCTGGCGCTGCTGGTGGCCTGCCTCTCCTGGGCGCTCGGCTCGCTCTGGTCGCGCCGCCTGCCGCTGCCGGCCGAGGCGCCGCTGGCCACCGCGCTGGAGATGCTGACCGCCAGCCCGGTCCTGGCGCTGGCGGCGCTCGGCACCGGGCAGTGGGGGCGGTTTCACCCGGCGGCCGTCCCCCCGCGCGCCTGGCTGGCGCTCGCCTACCTGGTCCTCTTCGGCAGCCTGGCGGGGTTCGGCTCCTACGTCTTCCTGCTCAAGCACGCGAGCCCCGCGCGCGCCTCGACCTACGCCTTCGTCAACCCGCTGGTGGCGGTGGTGCTGGGGGCCCTCATCGCCGGCGAGACGATCGGCCCGCGCACCGGCGTCGCCGCGCTGCTCATCGTCGGCGCCGTGGGGGCGGTGATCTGGGGGAGCGGCCGTTCCACCGCTTGAGCATTATCTTTGAGCCGGATGCAGACCCGGTCGGTCGGCCTGCGGTTGATCGTCGCCTACAAGCTCACCAAGGCGGTGCTGCAGGTGGCGGCGGCCATCCTGCTGTTTTACGGCGCCGCCCACGGCCTCTCGGCGCGGCTGGCCGACTTCGCCGAGCGGCTGCGCGAGCACGCGGTCCACGCCTGGAGCAACCTGTTCGCCGCGGCGCTGCTCCGCTTCGTGCACGCCCGGCACGGCCTGGTCTGGACGGCCGACGCGCTGCTGGTCGACGCCGCCGTCAGCACGGTCGAGGGGTGGGCGATCGCGCGCGGGCGCACCTGGGGCGAGTGGCTGGTGGTGGGGACCACCTCGTTCCTGATCCCGTTCGAGATCCGGGCGCTGGTGCACCACCTGCGCGTCGGGCGCGCGGCGCTGCTGGTCCTCAACGTGGCCATCGTCCTCTACCTGATCGCCAACATCCGCCGCCGGCGCGCCGCGCACGTCGCGCCGATCGAAGCGGGTGAGCCCTCGAGGCGCTGACGGGATCCGTCGCGTTGTTTGTCTGATTTTTGTGTGCTAAATTTTGAATCATGAGCGCTGCCTCTGCCGTCTACACCGTCACGGAGTTCGCGCGTAACCCCGACAAGTTGCTGAAGAGGATCGATCGTGGGGACATCATCCTTCGACGGACGAAGGGCAAACCGGCGGTCCGGCTGACGCCCGCATCTCGCCGGGAGGAGGAGGCGGCCGGCGTGGACATGCTCAGTCGCGCCCTGACCGAGCTCATCCGAAGCTTGCAGCCGTCAATGGAAACGGTCGTCGCCGCACTCGAGCAACAGAACCCCTGGGTGCGATTTCTACCCGAGGAAGAGCGTCTGAAGTTCGCTCATGAGTTCCTCGACACGATCTCGGCATGCGCATCGATCTCGAATTTCGCGAGGCTGTTTGAAGTCGTGCACGGGTGGAGGTCCACCGCGGAGATCTATGCCGATCCCGAGCTGCTCGTGCGTCTTCGTGAGCCAGCGTCCGCCGCTTCGCGCAAGCGGGTCGTGCGCCCCTGATGGCCAGGCGGCGGCGTCGGGTCGCGCCGCCGCCACGTGCGCCAGAGTGGGATCTCCACTATCTGGACCTGGCGGCAGAAGAAGGGTGGGGCGAGCTATCCAATCAGGCGCCGGGACCGACCCGAGACGCCTACGACCAGATCAGGCGAGACCCGAAGCATGTCTCTGGGCGTCAGCATCCGCTTCGCGGCGACCTGGCGATGAAGACGATCGGCGGAATGGTGATGAGGCACTGGCAATACGAGGTCCTCGGGGGCGCTCGCATCTGGTACGCAATCGACGAGGCGAACCACACGTTGATCCTCACCCACGCGGGCGTCGGCCACCCGAAGGAGACCGAATAGGCGGCGTGTCTTAGTCGAAGAGGCGCCCCTGGCGCGGGTCTGCCTTGTCCGGCAGGGCCTGCGACTTGGGCGGGCCGGGCGGCTTCGGCGCCCCGACGAGCGCGCGCAGGCGCGCGAGGTTGCGCGGGAACGACGACCGGCCGTCGGGGCCGGGGGGGGTCTCGAGCACCCCGGGCGTGCCGGCGAACCGGCGGTCGTTCACCAGCCGCCAGAAGGGGAGCAGGCCCAGGTAGCCGTCGCCGATCTCGGCGTGGCGGTCGACGTGGCTGCCGGTCGGGGTCTTGGAGTCGTTGAGGTGGAAGGCGCGCAGCTTCTCGAGGCCGATGACGCGCGCGAAGGCGTCGAAGGTCCGCTCGTACCCCGCCTCGGTGCTGAGGTCGTAGCCGGAGGCGTGGGCGTGGCAGGTGTCGAAGCAGATTCCCACGGCGTCGCCGCCGCGGGCGCGCTCGAGCATGGCCGCCATCTCCTCGAAGCGGCAGCCGAGGCAGCTCCCCTGGCCGGCGGTGATCTCCAGCAGCAGCCGGACCCGCATCCCGCGCGTGCGGGCGTGCAGGTCGGAGAGCGAGTCGGCGGCGGCGTCGATGCCGTCCTCGACCCCCGCGCCGAGGTGGGCGCCCGGGTGGAGGACCACGTAGTCGAGCCCCAGTTCCTCGGCCCGGTACATCTCGTCGGCCAGCGCGTCGCGGCTCTTGGCCAGGAGGTCCGGGTTCCCGGCCGACAGGTTGATGAGGTAGGAGGCGTGCGAGAGGGTCGGCCAGCCCACCGTGGCGTGCTCGCTGCGGAACAGCGAAATCTCCTCGGGTTGGAAGGGTTTGGCGCGCCATTGAGATGACGGGCGGGCGAAGATCTGCACCGCCTCGCACCCGTCCGCCTTGCCGCGCGCGATGGCGGTGTGGGGGCCGCCGGCCACCGACTCGTGGGCTCCGAGAAGCATGGTTTCCAGCATACGAGCTTCTCCTGACGTTTCCATTGACGAACCGGCACCGATTGGGTAAACGACCCGCGGATTTCTCTATGAATTCCGCTCTCGTTTTTCTGCTCACCACGGCGCCCGTCTCGCACGAGCCGCAGCTCATCGATCTCGACCAGACGGTGTTCGTGCAGCTCGGCATCTTCCTCGTGCTGACGGCGGTGCTCTGGCAGTTCCTCTGGAAGCCCTACCTGCGCATCCGTGGCGAGCGGGTGACGCGCGTCGAGGGGTACCGGCAGGACGCGGTGAAGATGGACGCCGACGCGGCCGCGCGGCTGGCCACGGCGGAGGTCGCGCTGACCGCGGCGCGCCGCGAGGGGGTGGGCGAGCGGGCCAAGTCCCGCGCCGAGGCGCAGGCGCGCGAGGCGGCGGTGCTGGCGGAGGCCAACGCCGAGGCGCAGAAGACGCT
>DASZVW010001045.1:0-2835 GCA_035546895.1 Polyangia bacterium | reverse complement strand
GTCGCAGCCGTCGACGAAGGTCACCGTGAACCTCCCCAGCAGTACGCTCACACACGCACGTGCCGTCACGGGCAAGGGGATCACGGCCACCATCATCGAGGGCCTCGAAGAGCTCGAACGGAGGGCTCACCGGTCCGCGTTGCGCGCGATGCGCGGCAAGATCCGCATCGATCTGAATCTGGCGGATACCCGCCGGTGATCCTCGTTGACTCCTCCGCTTGGATCGCGTTCTTCCGAGACCGGGGACCCTGCGCCGATCGCGTCGACCGCGCGCTCTCCGATGGGGACGCGGCGATCTGTGGCCCCATCCGGACAGAGCTCCGGCGGGGCCTCAAGGCGAGAGCCGAGCGGGAGCAGGTGCTGCTCCACCTGGCGGGATGCGACGATCTTCCGCAGCCCTCGAATCTGTGGGACGAGGCCGGCGAGCTCGGCTTCGCGCTCGCGAGGCGCGGCGTCACGGCCAAGACGCTCGACCTTCTGATCGCCTGTTACGCGCTCGCCCATCGCGTCTCCTTGCTGACGACCGATCACGACTTCGCCCGCATTCGTTCGGCCGGCGTTCCGCTGCTGCTGGCCTGACCGGCCGGCGGGCGATCCACTGATCGGGCGGGCACGCGCGCGTCCGGCGGTGTTAGAGTCCGGGGATGAGCACCCCTCCCCGCGTGGTCCTGGTCGTCCTCGACGGCTACGGCGAGCGCGCCGACAAGAATGGAAACGCCATCCGGATGGCGCGCACGCCCAACTTCGACCGCCTCTACAAGACCGCCCCCTGGACGCTGATCGGCGCCTCCGAGAACGACGTCGGCCTCCCCAAGGGGCAGATGGGGAACAGCGAGGTCGGGCACCTGAACCTGGGCGCGGGCCGCATCGTCTACCAGGACATCGTGCGGATCGACCGGGCGATCGAGACCGGCGGCTTCTACAGCAACGCCACGCTGACCAAGCTGGTCGACGGCGTGAAGGCCAGCGGCGGCACGCTGCACCTCTTCGGCCTCACCAGCCCCGGCAACGTGCACGCGGCGCTCGAGCACGCCTACGCGGTGTGCGAGCTGGCCAAGCGGCGCGGCCTCACCAAGGTCGCCTGGCACGCGTTCCTCGACGGGCGCGACACGCCGCCCAAGTCGGCGGCCGGCTACCTGCGCCAGGTCGGCAAGAAGCTGGGCGAGATCGGCGTCGGCGAGCTGGTGTCGGCGATCGGGCGCTACTACGCGATGGACCGCGACAAGCGCTGGGACCGGCTGGAGATCGCCTGGAAGATGCTCACCCGCGGCGAGGGGACGCTGGTCGACGATCTGGCCGACGCGGTGGAGAAGAACTACACCGCGGGCCCGGGCGGCAAGGAGATCACCGACGAGTTCGAGCTGCCGCTGGTGCGCAAGGGGGCGGACGGCAAGGCGCGCGCGGTGATCGCGGACGGCGACGGCTGCTTCTTCTACAACTTCCGCGCCGACCGGGCGCGGCAGCTCACGGCCGCGCTGCACGCGGGCGAGGGCGCCTTCCCGCACTTCGACCGCGGCAAGGTGCCCAAGCTGTCGGGGTTCGCGACCATGACCCAGTACGACGCCAAGGTCGAGGTGCCGGCGGCCTTCCCGCCCCAGAGCCTGAGCATGATCCTGGGCGAGGTGCTGTCGAAGCACGGCGTCTCCCAGCTCCGCACCGCGGAGACCGAGAAGTACGCGCACGTGACCTACTTCTTCAACGGCGGCGTCGAGCAGTCGTTCCCCGGCGAGGAGCGCAAGCTGGTGCCGTCGAACCGCGAGGTGGCGACCTACGACCTGGCGCCCGAGATGTCGGCGGCGCCGGTCACCGACGGCGTCGTCGAGGCGCTCAAGCCGGGCGGGCCGACGTTCATCCTGGTCAACTACGCCAACCCGGACATGGTCGGGCACACCGGGAAGCTGCAGCCGGCGATCGACGCCGTGGAGACCGTCGACACCGCGATGGGGCGGATCGCCGAGGCGGCGGCCAAGGTCGACGCCACGGTCTTCATCACCGCCGACCACGGCAACTGCGAGACGATGGTCGATCCCGTGACCGGGCAGCCGCACACGGCGCACACCATGAACCCCATCCCCTTCATCGCCATCGGCAAGCGCGCCGCCGGTCGGAAGCTGCGCAAGGGGGGGCGGCTGGCCGACGTGGCGCCGACGATCCTGGAAGAGATGGGGATCGCGCAGCCGCCGGAGATGGACGGCGTCAGCCTCTACGAGCACGGAGCGTCGTCGGGCGGCAAATGAGCATCGGCAAGCGTCTCATCGATCTGGCGCGCGCGGAGCTGAACTCGCTCCTCGACAAGGCGGCGCGCGTCGACGATGAGGGCGACGACGACGACCGGCCGCGCGGCCGCCACGGGTCGGACTACGCGTCGATGTCCGACCAGGAGCTGGCCGAGGAGATCGAGCGGCGGCGGCAGGCGCGCGAGGAGGTCGAGCAGGCGACCAGCCGGACGCAGCGCCCGGAGCCGCGCGCCTCGGCGCCGCCGCCGCGCCGCACGGCCGCGGGCGACCAGGCGATCCGCAGGGCCTACGCGGCGCTGGAGGTGCCGGCGGGCTCCGACCTGGAGACCGTCAAGCGCTCCTACCGGCGGCTGATGCGCAAGTACCACCCCGACCTCAACGCCGGCTCGCCCGACAAGCAGCGGGCGGCGACCGATCTCTCGCAGCGGCTGACCGAGGCCTACAAGATCCTGGAGAAGCACCTCCGCCGCTGAGGCTCGATCGGGCCGCAACCGGTTCGGAGAGGGCGCCGATGACGGGCGCATGCTTCGACAGGGTGGAATGGCGGCGGCGTTGGCGCTCGCCGGGGTGTTGGCGGCGGCGTGCACGCCGGGGCCGG
>DASZVW010001044.1:0-5228 GCA_035546895.1 Polyangia bacterium | reverse complement strand
GGGGCTCTCGGCCGCGGCCACCACGTGCACCGTCTCGCCGTCGATGAGCGAGTCGGGCGGGTTCTGGACCACCAGGTCGGTCGGCTGCAGCCCGTCGCTCACCTCCACCGTCCGGCCGTCGTCGCGGCCGATGGTGATGGGGGTGAGGTGCACCTTGTCGCCGCGCACCACCGCCACCCGCAGCCCCTCGGCGCGGAACATCAGCGTGGGGACCGGGAGGATCAGCCCCGCCTGGCCGCCGCTCGGCAGCTTGAAGTGCACCTGCGCGTACTCGCCGGGGTAGAGATCGCCCGCGTGGTTGTCGACGTCGACCTCCACCAGCAGGGTACGCAGGGCGGGGTCGATGGCCTTCGAGGTGCGGACGATCTTCCCCGCGAAGGCGCGCCCGGGGTGCTCGGGGACGGTGAGGGTGGCGGCCACGCCGGGGACGGTGGTGCGCGAGTAGAGCTGCGGCACGTTGACGTAGACGCGCAGCACCTGGTCGGAGGCCAGGTGGAAGAGCTCGCGCCCGGCGCCGGCGTCGATCAGCGTGCCGACGTCGACGTTGCGCGCGGTGACCACGCCGTCGAACGGCGCGTAGACGTTCTCGAAGGCGGTGAGCTGGCCGAGCCGGCGGACGTTGGCCTGCGCCGCCGCCACCTGGTTGCTGGTGGAGCTGGCCTGGGCCCGGAGGTTGTCGGTGTCCTGCTTGGAGACGGCGTTCTCGTTGAGCAGGTCCTGGTAGCGCGCCGACTGCGTCTCGGCGTACTTCGAGTTGGCCTGCGCGGTGGCCAGATCGGCCCGGGCCTGGGCGAGCTGCTGGTCGACCTCCGGGCTGGCGATGACCGCCAGCCGCTGCCCCTTCTTGACGTGGGCGCCGATGTCGAAGCTCCACGACTTGAGGTAGCCGCTGGTGCGCGCGTAGATCGGCGCGTCGGTGAAGGCCTGCACGTTGCCGGGGAGGACCACCTCCTCGGAGACCTTGCCCGGCTTGGGGGGCGCCACCTGGACGTCGGGCGCGGCCAGCGCGTCGGTCTCCCGCTGCAGCGTGGTGCGGGCGCGGACCCGGGGGACGATCCCCAGGATGGCGATCACCGCGGCCGCGCCGATCAGCGCCACGATGAGCGCCAGCGCCTTGCGGCCGCTGAGCGGGGGCTTCCCCTCGCCGGGTGAGGGTGGGGCGGCGTCGTGACTCATGGGTGCGATTCTCCTGCGGGGGCGAGAGCCTGGTCGCCGCGCCGGCGCCGGCGGCGCTCGAGCCAGCCGTGCAGCACGTCGAAGAAGGTGGGGACGAAGAACAGCGTCGAGACGGTGGCGAACAGCAGCCCGCCGATCACGGCGCGGCCGAGCGGCGCGTTCTGCTCGCCGCCGTCGCCGAGCCCGAGCGCCATGGGGACCATGCCGATGATCATGGCCAGCGCCGTCATCAGCACCGGCCGGAAGCGGACGAAGCCGGCCGCCAGCGCCGCCGCCCGCGCGTCGCCGCGCAGCTCGAGGAGCTGCTCGCGCGCGAAGCTGACCACCAGGATCGAGTTCGAGGTGGCGACGCCCATGCACATGATGGTGCCGGTCAGCGCCGGGACGCTGATGCGGGTGTGGGTGACGAACAGGAACCAGACCACCCCCGCCAGCGCCACCGGCAGCGCGGCGATGATGATGAAGGGGTCGAGCCAGGACTGGAAGTTGACGACGATCAGCAGGTAGACGAGGACGATCGAGAACACCAGCCCGGCGAGCAGCCCGCGGAACGAGCTGCGCATGGTCTGCACCTGCCCGCGCACGAACACCCGCGAGCCGCGCGGCAGGTCCTTGCGGGCGGCGTCGATGATCCGCTCGATCTTGGCGTCGACGCTGGCGAGGTCGGTGTTGACCACGTTGCCGTAGATGTCGATGGCGGGCGCGATGTTGTAGTGCGAGATCGTCCCCGGCGCGGCGCCGCGGCGGATGTCGGCCACGTTGCCAAGGATCTGCACCGGGTGGCCGGCGGCCGGCGCCGCGGCGCGGGCGGCCTGGCTGGCGATCGCCGCCGGCGTGTCGAGCGGGATGTTGGTCAGGTCCTGCAGGCTGTCGAGCGCGTACTGCGGCGCCTGCACGGCGATGTTGTAGCTGACGCCGTTCTTGGGGCTGAGCCAGAAGCTGGGCGAGGTCTGGAAGCTGCCGCTGGTGGCGGCCAGCAGGCTGTTGGCCACGTCCTTCTGCGTGAGGCCCATCTGCAGCGCCTTGGTGCGGTCGACCTCGACCTTGAGCGCCGGGGCGTCGAACGGCTGCTGGATGCGCAGGTCGGCGGTGCCGGCCACCTCCTTGACCCGGTCGAGCACTCGCTCCGCCCAGGCCCGGTTCCCGGTCAGGTCGTTCCCCACGATCTGGATGTCGAGCGGCGCCGGCAGCCCGAAGTTGAGGATCTGGGTGACGATGTCGACCGGCAGCTCGTAGAAGGTGACGCCCGGAAAGCGGCGGTGCAGCACCTCGCGCAGGCGCTGCACGTACGCGTCGGTGGGATGGTGCCCGTCGGCGAGCGAGACCTGGATGTCGGCGTCCGCCGGCCCGATGGGGGCCGAGTTCGAGTAGGTGGTGTTGATGCCGCTGTAGGGGAGGCCGACGTTGTCGATGATGGTGACCAGCTCCTCGCGCGGGATCACCTCGCGGATGGTGCGGTCGATCTGATCGCAGAGGCTGGCGGTCTCCTCGATGCGGGTCCCGGTGTGGGCGCGGAGGTGGATCTTGAACTGGCCGGTGTCGACGGAGGGGAAGAAGTCCTGCCCCAGGTACGGATACAGCAGCGCCGCCGAGAGGACCGCCAGACCGACGAACCCCACCAGGAACGTCTTGGCGTGGCGCAGGCAGAGCTCGAGCACGCCGTGGTACCCGAAGCGGAGCGCGTCGAAGCCGCGCTCGAACGCCGCCTGGAAGCGGATCAGGAGGTTGCGGCTGGTCTTGGCGCGCTCGCGGGCCGCCGCCTCGTGCTCGTGCCCGCGCAGGAGGTACTTGGCCATCGTCGGCACCACGGTGCGCGACAGGATGTAGGAGGCCAGCATCGCGAAGCAGACCGCCTCGGCCAGCGGGACGAACAGGAACTTCGCCACCCCCGAGAGGAAGAACATGGGGACGAAGACGATGCAGATGGAGATGGTGGAGACCAGCGCCGGGACGGCGATCTGCTGGGCGCCGTCGAGGATGGCGTGCTCGACCTCCTTCCCCTGATCGACGTTGCGGTTGATGTTCTCGATCTCGACCGTGGCGTCGTCGACCAGGATGCCGACGGCCAGCGCCAGCCCTCCCAGCGTCATGATGTTGATGGTCTGCCCCAGCGCCGCCAGCACGATGAGCGACGAGAGGATGGAGAGCGGGATGGAGACGGCGATGATGACCGTGCTGCGCCAGCTGCCGAGAAAAATCAGGATCATCACCGCGGTCAGGCAGGCGGCGATGATCGCCTCGCGCACCACGCCGTCGATCGCCGAGCGCACGAACAGCGACTGGTCGGCCAGCGGCGTCACCTTCAGCGCCGGCGGGAGCTGGGGCTTGATCACCTCCAGCTCGTTCCGGATCCCCTCCACGATGTCCAGCGTCGAGGCGTCGCCGGTCTTGATGATCGAGATCAGCGAGGCCCGCTGCCCGTCGACGCGCACGATGTTGGTCTGGGGCGGGAACCCGTCGCGCACGTGGGCCACGTCGCGCACATAGGTCACCGCGCCGCCCACCGCCCGGACGGGCAGGTCGTCCAGCTCCTCGAGCTCCCGCGGGGCGCTGTTGGTCTGCACCTCGTACTCGAAGGGGCCGATCTTGGCCGTCCCCGACGGCAGGATCAGGTTCTGCGCGGCGATGGCGTTGACCACGTCGGCCGGCGACAGCCCCCGCGCCTGCAGCGCCGGCAGGTCGAGGTCGACCTGGATCTGGCGCTGCTTGCCGCCGTAGGGGTAGGGGATGCCGGCGCCGTCGACGGTGACCAGCTGGGTGCGGATGGTGTTGAGCCCGTAGTCGTTGAGCTGCTGCTCGGACATCCCCTGCCCGGAGAGCCCGAGCTGGATGATGGGGACGCTGGAGGCGCTGTACTGCAGGATGAGCGGCGGCGTCGTCCCCGGCGGGAGCTGGCGGAGCTGCGTCTGCGCGATGGCGGTGACCTGCGCGACGGCGTCGGCGATGTTGACCTTGGGCTGGAAGAAGATCTTGATGACCGCGCGGTCGGTGAGCGACTGCGACTCGATGTGCTCGATGTTGTTGACGGTGGTGGTCAGCGACCGCTCGGAGAGGACGGTGATCCGGCTGGCCATCTGCTCCGGCGACATGCCGGTGTACTGCCAGACCATCGCCACCACCGGGATGTCGATGTTGGGGAAGATGTCGGTCGGCGTGGTCAGCGCGACCAGCGGGCCGAGGATGAGCAGGACCAGCGCGAGGACGGCGAAGGTGTATGGGCGGCGGAGGGCGAGCCGGACTATCCACATCGCGCGCGCCTGACTTCAGGGGGCTGTCTGGAATCCGAACAGCTGATGGTTTTTACGACAGAGGACACGAGCTTCTGAGGACCGCCGAGCTAGAGATGCCGCCGATCAGGCGACGTTTCCCGAGGCGTATGATCGACCGCCCCGCAGAATGCAACAACAGCGCCGACCAGGCGCCCGATCGGCGGCGGTCCCCCGGGCGGCGGCACGGCTGAGCGGACGTCCGCTATGATGGGCGGCCCGCGATGACCGAGCCGGTGGGGGAGGGAACGAAACGGGGGTCTTCGCCGTTGGAGACGGCGTGGGCCTCTCTGTCTCCGGCCGGCTCGGCCGGCTGCTCCCCTGGCCGGGCGTGGCCGTGCCGGTGACCGACGCGCGCCCGTTCGCCGAGCGGGCGCTGGCCTGCGCCGACGCGCTCTACAACCACGCGCGCCACCTCACCGGGAGCGACGGCGACGCCGAGGACCTGGTGCAGGAGACCTACGCCCGCGCGCTGGCCGGCGCGGCGACCTTCACGGGCGGGAACCTCAAGGCCTGGCTGTTCCGGATCCTGCGCAACGTCTCCGTCGACGGCTACCGCAAGCGGCGGCACGAGCAGGCGGCCGGCGACCTCGACGCCGCGGCGGACGAGGGGGGGCCGGCGCCGGCGCCCGATCTGGAGCTGGAGCGGCTGCGGGCGGTGGTGGCCGAGGACGTCCAGGCGGCGCTGGCGGCGCTGTCGCTCGACGCGCGCGAGATCATCCTGCTCGACGTCGAGGGGTTCACGGAGACCGAGCTGTCGGAGATGCTGGGCTGCGCGGTCGGCAC
>DASZVW010001043.1:0-6129 GCA_035546895.1 Polyangia bacterium | reverse complement strand
TCGACGGCAGCATGCGGCGGGTGGCCGAGCTGGCCAGGGTGTCGCCCGCCTCGGCGCGCGTGCGGGCGGCGGCCAGCCGGGGGCTGGTGCGCAGCGCCAGCGCGACGGCGTCGTCGATGGTGAGCGTCCGCGGCGCCGCCTGGGCCGCGCCGCCGGCGAGGGCGACGGACAGACTGGTGGCCAGGATCGTGAAGGAGCGGGCCATGGCTACTGCCTCACGTCGACGGTGACGTCGGCGGAGAGGCCCGCCCGCAGCGACACGTCGGCCGGCGGGTTGACCCAGGCCACCCGCACGGGGACGCGCTGCACGACCTTGACGAAGTTGCCGGTGGCGTTGTCCGCCGGCAGGAGCGAGAAGCTGGCGCCGGTCCCGCCCGAGAGGCTCTCGAGCTTCCCCTGGAACGTGCGCCCCGGGAAGGCGTCGACGCTGACCTCGACCGGCTGGCCGACGTGCATGCGGCCCACCTGCGTCTCCTTGAAGTTGGCGATGACGTAGGTGGCGGTGGGGACCAGCTCGATGAGCGGCTGCCCCATGGTGACCAGCTGCCCCTCGTGGACGGTCAGCTTGGAGGCGTAGCCGTCGGCGGGCGCGGTGATCTTGGTGTACCCGAGCTGCAGCTTGGCCAGCGCCAGCGCGGCGTCGGCGCTGCGGACGCGCGCCTGCGCCAGGTCGGCGTTGGCGCGGGCGGCCGCGATCTGCGGCGCCACGGGCGCGCTCTGGCTGACCTTGCCGCGCGCCTCGCCGACCCGGCTCTCGGCGCTGCGGCGGGCGTCCTCGGCCAGCGAGACCTGCGCCTCGGCCTGGGCCTTGGCGGCGCGCGCGGCGTCGGCGGCGATCTGGGCGCTGTCGAGCCGCTCCTGCGGGACGGCGTTGGCCTGCCGGAGCGTGCGGGCGCGGCCGAGGTCGATCTCCGCCTTCTTCAGCTCGGCGTCGGTGCGGGCCAGCTCGGCGCGCGCGGCGGCCAGCTGGGCGCCCGCGCTCTGCACGCCGGCGGTGCTGCCCGAGAGGGCCGCCTTGGCGGAGGCGAGGCCGCCCTTGGAGGTCGCCTCGACGATCTCCACCTGGGCCTGGGCGGCGGCCGCCTGCGCCTCGGCGGTGGCCAGCTCGGCCTGCGCCTGCTGCACGCGCGCCTCGTAGTCGTTGGGATCGATCTCGATGAGCAGGTCGCCGCGCTTGACCTGCTGGTTCTCCTGGATATGGACGCGGACCACCGCGCCGGCCACCCGGGTGGCGACCGGGACCATGTCGGCGGCGATCTGCGCGTCGTCGGTGTTCTCGCGGCCGGCCGTCATCAGCGTGTAGACGCCGACGACCGCCACGACCACCAGGGCGACGACGGCCAGGATGGCGAACGGCCGCCGCTTGCGCTTGGCCGGGGCCGCCTCGGCGGCGACCGGCGCGATGACGGCCGGTCCGGTCGCCCCGGCGGCGGGAGAAGCCGAACGTTCGTTGGTGGTTTGCGCTGCGCTTTCCATGTCTCTTGTTCTCTCTCTTTCTAGTGAAGATCGATGCGCCGGCCCTTGGCGTGGGTGGGCGAGCGCAGGAAATACGCGAAGGGGATGACGAACAGGAACGCGACGCCCGCCAGGATGAACATCCGCTCGAACGCCAGCAACGTCGCCTGGCGGGAGACCATCCCCTCGAGGACGCGACCGGCGGCCGCGTGGGCGGCGCCGGGATCCATTCCACGCGCCACGAGCGCGCCCTGGACCCCGGTCAGGCGCTGCATCACCTCCGGGCGCCCGGGGACCAGATGCGAGATCAGGCCGACGCGCGCGTTCTGAACGAAGTGCGGCAGCAGCGTGGCGAACGCCGCCAGCCCGAGCGAGCCGCCGATCTGGCGCAGCAGCGAGTTGAGCCCGGTGGCGTCGGTCAGCCGATAGCGGGGGATGCTGGCCAGCGCGACCGTCGTCAGCGGCACGAACAGCGCGGCGAACCCGAACCCCTGGATCATGATCGCCGCCACGACCGAGCTCGAGCCGGTGGCGAGCGTGTAGTGGGACATCTGGTAGGCCGAGAAGGCGACCAGCACGACGCCGATCGACACCATGATGCGCGGCTGCACGTAGTTGTAGAGCCGTCCGACGAGCGGGATGGCGAGCATCATCGCCAGCGCGCGCGGCATGAGCGCCGCGCCCGACTGGACGGCGGAGAAGCCGAGCAGCTCCTGCATGAAGAGCGGCAGCAGGAAGGTGATCGACATCAGGATGGCGAACATCATGGCGCCGATGAGCGTCCCCGACAGGAAGACCTTGTCCTTGAACAGCGAGAGATCGACCGCCGGCACGGGCGCGGTCAGCTCGCGGACGACGAAAGCGGCGAGCAGCAAGCCGGCCAGGAAGGTGCAGACGGTGATGGCGGTGGAGGCGAACCAGTCGTTGCGGCTCCCCTCCTCGAGCACGTACTGCAGCGAGGCCAGCCCGCCCGTCATGAGCAGGACGCCCTGCCAGTCGAGGTTCTTGCGCTGCTCGGCGGCGCGCGTGTAGTTGGCGCGGCGGATGTCGTCCGGCTCGTGCACGAACTTCGTCACCATCAGGATGCCGAGCAGGCCGATCGGCAGGTTGATGTAGAAGATCCACGGCCAGCTCATGTTGTCGATGATGTAGCCGCCCAGCACGGGGCCGGCGGCGGGACCGACGACCACGGCCAGGCCGAACAGCGCCATCGCCATCCCCTGCTCCTCGGGGGGGAAGGTCTGGCGCAAGATCGCCTGCTCGGTCGGCTGCAGCGCCCCCGCGCCCAGGCCCTGCAGCGCGCGGCAGGCGACCATCATCGGCAGCGAGCGCGCCAGGCCGCACAGCGCCGAGCCGAGCACGAACAGGCCGAGGCAGAAGAGATAGACGCGCTTCTGGCCGAAGAACCGGCCGAGGAACGCGGTCAGCGGCATGACGACGACGGTGGCGATGACGAACCCCGTCGTCACCCAGGTGATCTCCTCGACGGTGGCGCCGAGCGAGCCCGAGAGGTGCGGGGTGGCGACGGCGACGATCGAGGTGTCGATGGCCCCCATCAGCGTCCCGAAGGTGACCGAGAGGGTGACCAGCCACTTGTTGACCGGCGCGCGCGCGGGCACGACGGCGCCGAAGGTCCCGGCGGCGGCGCTCACGATCCGCTCCCCACGCCGCCCAGAAAGGCGGCGAGCAGTCTATCGGCCTCCGCCACCAGCCCCTTGCTCGGGTCGTGGTAGAGGCGGCGCATGACGAGGGACCGCAGCATCCCGATGAGGAAGAACGCCGCCAGGTCGCTGGCCTCGGCACGGATCGCCTTCTCGCGCACGCCCTGCGCGATGAGCTTCTCGACCCGGGTGCGCACCTCCCGCATCTTGTGGCGCATCGCCTCGACCAACGAGGGGAACGTCCGCTGGTAACGGCCCGTCTCCCCCTGCAGGAAGATCTGCATGAACTTCCAGTGCCGCTCGTAGTAGGTCAGCATCGCGACCACCAGCGCGCGGACCCGGGGTTCGAACCGCTGCTCGGCGGTGGCCTTGAGCGCGCCGTCCATCTCGGCGAGCATCTCCTTGAAGCGCGCCTCGGCCAGGCCGGCCAGCAGCGCTTCGCGGTCGGCGAAGTGATTGTAGAGCGTCCCCACCGCGACGCCGGCGCGCTCGGCGATCTCGCCCATGTGCGCGGCGTGCAGGCCGGCGTCGGCGAAGACCTCCTCGGCCGCGCTCAGCACGGCCTGCAGCGTGGTCTCCTTGAACCGCTCACGCAGGCTTTGGGGCTGGCGTTCAGCAGTTGAACGACGATTCATACTTTGAACAAGGTCCACTTTTTCGACCCGGCTGTCAAGCGTTTCCGACGGGGTGTCGGCCCTCCAGCCCGTCGGCCTTCTAACGATGCTCAGCCGCGCGCCGGGTTCCAGCGGAGGCCCAGGAAAGTGGGCTCGGGCGTCAGGGCCACCCCGAACCGGTCGCGGACGGCCGCCGCCACCTCCTCGGCCAGGGCCAGGAGCGCGGCCGTGGTCCCGCCGCCGTGGTGGACCAGGGCCAGCGCGTGGGCGCTGGAGACCCCCACCGGGCCCCGCCGCAGCCCCTTGGCGACGCCGGCCCGCTCGATGAGCCAGCCGGCCGACAGCTTGACCCGCCCGTCGGGCGCCGGCCAGCGGGGCATGGCGGTCCCGGCGTCGCCGGCGCGGGCGGCCACCTCGTCGGCCAACCCGGGCTCGACGAGGGGATTGGTGAAGAACGAGCCGGCGCTCCGCCGGTTGGGATCGCCCGCCGTCACCAGCATCGACTTCGCCGCCCGCAGCGCCAGCACCGCTGCCCGGACCTCCGCCAGCGACGGCCGCTGCCCCGCCAGCCGGTCGGCCAGCTCCCGGTAGCGCAGCGTCGGCGCGGCGCCGCGGCGGAGCGCGAAGCTGACCGCCAGCACCACGAAGCGGTCGGGCTCGCGCTTGAAGGCGCTGTCGCGGTAGCCGAAGCCGCAGTCGCCGGGGGCGAGGTCGCGGATCCGCCAGGTCCCGCGCTCGAGGACGCGGACGGCGCGGAGGGTGTCGGCCACCTCCTGGCCGTAGGCGCCGACGTTCTGGATCGGCGTGGCGCCCACCAGCCCCGGGATCCCCGAGAGGCACTCGAGGCCCGCGAGATCGCGCGCCACCGCCTCGGCCACGAGATCGTCCCACGGCTCGCCGGCCGCCGCGGTGACCACCACCTCGCTCCCGCCGGCCTCGAACCGCCGCCCCCGGGGGACGATGCGGAGCACCAGGCCGTCGAAGCCGGCGTCGGCGACCACCAGGTTCGAGCCACCGCCCAGGAGGGCGACCGGCAGCGCGCGGGCCTCGGCCCAGCGCAGCGCCTCGACGGCGCCCGCTTCGTCGCTCGCCTCGGCGAAGTGGCGGGCCGGCCCGCCCAGCTCCAGCGTCGTGAACGGCGCCAGCGCGACGCCGTCGCGGATCACGATTGCCACCCCGCCAGGATACGATCTAATTCTGGACCCTGAGAGGGTCCCCGCGCCCCCCGCGAGGGACTCGACGCGGCGAGCCGCATTTCGTCCACGCGATCTTGTTCGGGACATTGCGGTCAGGTCTTCTCGGGCTCCCAGAGCGGCTCGGGCTCGCCGTAGAGGCGGGCGGCGTGGCGGCTCATCACGAACAGCGCGTCCGACAGGCGGTTGACGTAGGGGATCACGGCGGCGCCGATCGGCTCGGCGTCGGCGAGGCGGACGATCAGCCGCTCGGCGCGCCGGCAGACGGTTCGCGCCAGGTGCAGGTACGAGGCCACCAGGCCGCCGCCGGGGAGCACGAAGCTCCGCAGCTCGGGGAGCGTCTCGTTCCAGCCGTCGATCTCCTGCTCCAGCGTCGCCGCGTGCCGCGCCTCGATCACCGGCTGGTTGGGGCGGCGGTCCTCGGCGCGCGTCGCCAGGTCGCTCCCCAGGTTGAAGAGCTCGTTCTGCACGCGCAGCAGGATGGCGGCCAGCGCCGCCGCCCCCTCGGGGGCGCCGGGCGCGCCGAGCGCCGTGCGCGCCAGGCCGAGGCAGGCCGACAGCTCGTCGACGGTGCCGTAGGCCTCGATGCGCAGCGAGTCCTTGCGGACCTTCTGGCCGCCGACGAGGCGGGTGTCGCCGCCGTCGCCGGCTTTGGTGTAGATCCGGTTCAACCTGACCATGCCCGCCTCATACCCCGAAGCCGCCGCGCTGTTCAAACCGAGGCCGCGGGCGATCCTCTTCGACGCCGGGTTCACGCTGACCTTCCACGACGGCGCCCGCCTGGCCGCCTACGCCGCCCAGGCGGGGGTGGCCGCGGACGCGGCGGCGCTGGAGCGGGCCGAGCGGGCGCTGCGCGCGGAGCTCCGCGAGACGGAGGGGGTGGTCATGCGGACGCACGACGACGGCGGCTTCAGCTGGCACGAGCGGCTCTACCGGCGCCTGCTGGCGCTGGCCGACACGCCCGGCGAGGCGGCCGCGCTCGACCGCGCCGCCGCCACGATCCTGCGCGAGCACCGGATCAGCAACGCCTGGCGCCGCGTCGGCGCCGGCGTGCGCGAGGCGCTCGAACGCCTCCGCGCCGCCGGCCTCGCGCTGGCCGTGGTCTCCAACAGCGAGGGGACGATCGAGCAGATGCTGATCGAGATCGGCCTTCGCCCGCTCTTCGACGCGGTCGTCGACTCGACGGTCGTCGGCTTCACCAAGCCC
>DASZVW010001042.1:0-3350 GCA_035546895.1 Polyangia bacterium | reverse complement strand
GGACTTGGGATCGTAGAGCCGGAACGGGACCGCCAGCGCGGCCGGGACCTTTTTCCCCATCGCATCGATCACATCGACGCCCGACCCGTCTTGATTGAGGTCGACGAACAGGGACTGCCCGGGGTGGTCCCGGCGGAGCTGCCCGGTCACCGCCCAGCCGACCGGGTCGGCGATCTGGGTTTCGCCGATCAGCTTGTCGCCGAGCGCGTCCAGCACCGCCTTCTTGGGCGGCTGCCGCACGTCGGCGGCCTTGTCGTAGGCTCCCAGCCGCTCGCCCAGGATGCGGGTGTAGCCGTCGTAGAAGCCGATCAGGCGGACCCCCGGCGTCCCCTTGAGCTCGCCGGTCACGTCGGTCTTGTAGACCCGGGGCTTCCCCGCCGGGGCCAGCGTCGCCAGCGTGTAGGGGACCACCGTGTAGGTCGCCTCGGCGCCGCGCGCGCCGAGCTTGCGGTCGAAGCCGACGAGCAGCGCGGCCCGCGGCGTGCCGTCGGCGGGCGGGCGGGCGAAGGCCGTCGCCGGCCCGGCCTTGGCCACCACCTTGCCGGCCGGATCGAGCAGGAAGGCGGTGAGCGGCGCGGCGTCGTCCGGGCGTTCGCGCCCGATGACCACCATCCCCTTGCCCCCGGCGAAAAGATCGATGCGGGTGGGGATGAGGTTCTTGTTCGGCAGGTCGAAGGCGGCCAGCAGCTTGGGCGGCGTGGCGCCGAGGTCGTAGGTCTCGAGCCTGGCGAAGGTGGCGCCGTCCTCGCGGATGACGGCCAGGGTCTGCCCGGCGTCGTCGAGGCCGAACACCTCGTCGAAGTACCCCTCGCCCCCCTGCGGCTTGATCGACGCCCGCGGCTCGAGCGGCTTCAGGTCCTCCTTGTCGCGGGCCAGGGCGGCGGCGCCCAGCGCCGAGACGAGGACCAGGACGGCGGCCGAAGCGCGGCGGACCATTGCGGCGCCTAACTTAGACCGAGCGCGGCGTTTTCGTAAATGGGGGCGGAGCCGGCAAGCGGCGAAAGTAGTCAGGGCAGGACCGTGAACCGGCCGTACTGGCGGAAATGCCGGTCGAAGGAGGCGGCAACAGTAATTCCGAGCCGCTCCATGATGGCGAAGCTCAAGGCGTCACAGAGCGAAAAGTCCTTGTCTCTATGAGCGGCGATGATCGCGCGGGCGGCCTCGTGATCGGCGTCGGTCGCAAGGATGACCTTGGCGAGGCCGTTGTCGATGGCTTCCAGGAATCGCCCAGCGGCGGATTCCATGTTCGCCGCCGGGCGGAGCCTGGAGATCTTCAACATCATCGCGTGCGATTCGAAGATCACCTCGCGTGTCGTGACCAACGGCCTGGTCACCGTTCGGAAGAACTCGTCGGCTGCTTGGTGGTGGCGATCGTCCTCGGCGAGGCGAGCGTAGAAGACGCTCGTATCGACGAAGATCATACTTCGACGTGGTGCTTGAGGACGGCGTACTTGTCGCTCGAGGTGTCAGGGTCGGTGCCGCTGACCGTGACCACCGAGAGGAACTCCAGGATGGCTCTACGCTGCCGATCCATGTCCGCGTCCGTGAACACCAAGGGCTTACTGAATTCGGCGGCAAGCTCAGCGCGCTCGGCGGGCGTGAACGCCGCCGCCTCGTTGAGGATCTTTTGGACGCGAGCGCTGAGAGCCATGACGACCCTGACGTAATGTTAGCAGAACTCGATGCTCTGCGGTCGCTCCTGAGCAGTGTCGCTGAGGTGGGCGCGCTACGCGCCGGCGCGGGCCAGGAAGGCGTCGATCTTGTTGCGGGCGTCCGGGCTGAGGTTGGTGAACTTCACGCCCATGCGCAGGTCTTCCGGCGCCGCGGCGGAGACGATCTCGCCCGTCACCTCGATGGGCGCCTTGTCGCCGGGCAGCGTGAAGGTGAGGTTTACGTGCGTCCCGATCGGCAGCGGGATGGTGTGCTCGAGGCGGAGGCCGCCCCGCGACAGGTTGCCGGCGCGCCGGAAGTAGCGCTCCGACCCGGTCGTCTCCTCGACCCACATCTCGATCGGGATCCTCGGCCCCCCGCGACGTTCCTCGGCGACTTCGGCCATGGACCCGATGGTATCACGGGCGGCCGGAGGCGCCAGCACGCCGGCCTATCGTTCCGCCCGAACGCTGCCGAGACTTTGCCCGACCGCTCGGCCGCGGTATGAACGCGCGATGGCACGTCAGCGAATCCTGGTCAGCGGGGGCTCCGGCTTCCTCGGCTCGCACCTCTGCGAGCGGCTCCTCAAGGAGGGGCACGAGGTGGTCTGCCTCGACAACTTCTTCACCGGCTCGCGCGCCAACGTCGAGCACCTGCTCGGCGACCGCCGGTTCGAGCTGGTGCGCCACGACGTCACCGAGCCGCTCACCATGGAGGTCGACCAAGTCTATCACCTGGCCTGCCCGGCCTCGCCGATCCACTACCAGCGCAACCCGGTGCGCACCATCCGCACCGCGGTCGAGGGGACGCTCAACATGCTCGACCTCGCGCGCGAGGTGCGGGCGCGCATCCTCATCGCCTCCACGTCCGAGGTCTACGGCGATCCGGTCGAGCACCCGCAGCGCGAGGGCTACTGGGGGAACGTCAACCCGATCGGCCCGCGCGCCTGCTACGACGAGGGGAAGCGCTGCGCCGAGGCGCTGGCGGTGTCGTACGCGCGGCAGTACTCGGTCGAGGTGCGCATCGCCCGCATCTTCAACACCTACGGCCCACGCATGCACGAGAACGATGGCCGCGTGGTCTCCAACTTCGTGGTGCAGGCGTTGCGCGACGAGCCGATCACCGTCTACGGCGCGGGGCAGCAGACCCGCTCGTTCTGCTACGCCACCGATCTCATCGAGGGCTTCACCCGGCTCATGGCCAGCGAGCACGGCTCCGATCCGGTCAACCTCGGCAACCCGCGGGAGACGACGGTGTTCGAGTTGGCGGAGATGATTCGGCGCCTCGCCAAGTCGAAGTCCGAGATCATCAAGGCGCCGCTCCCCAAGGACGATCCCACCCGCCGCAAGCCCGACATCGCCCGCGCCGAGAAGCTGCTCGGCGGCTGGGGCCCCCAGGTCCCGCTCGAGGAGGGCCTGGCGGCGACGATCGAGGACTTCAAGCGCCGGCTCGGCGCCTGACGCCCGGATCCGGGGCGGCGCGGTCGAGCGGCTCGCCGGTGAGGGGGTGGCGCAGGCCCGGCAGCGCCACGTCGGCGAGCGGGATGCGCACGAACGGGCGGCCGGCGAGGCGCGGGTGGGGGACCACCAGCGACGGCGGCTCGTCGATCACCGCGGCGCCGTAGAGCAGCAGGTCGACGTCGATCTCGCGCGGCGCCTGCGCGCGGCCGGGCGGGCGGCGGCGGCCGAGCGCCCGCTCCA